>CAKTGD010000066.1 GCA_934561335.1 uncultured Oscillospiraceae bacterium | reverse complement strand
AAGCGCTCGTACTGGTCGATGGGGTCGTTCAGCTCGGAGAAGGCGTTGCCCATCTCGCAGCCGCAGATGAACATCTCATAGCGCTCTGTCAGCTCGGGCTGAGTGGGGCTGCGCTTGGCCAGCGGGCTGACCTCCACGGGGTACATGGTGATAAAGGTAGGCTGGATCAGCGTCTCCTCCACCTTCTGGTCAAAGGTCTCATACAGGGCGTTGCCCCAGGTGTGGGCCACGCCGTCCATGTCCACGCCCACGCTCTTGGCAAGCGCCACGCCCTTGTCGGCGTCGCCGATGCAGGCCATGAAGTCAGCGCCGGTGACGTTCTTCACGGCGTCCGCCATGGTCACTCGCTGCCAGCTGGGGGTCAGGTCGATCTCGTGGCCCAGCCACTGGACTTGATAGGTGCCCAGAATTTCCTTGGCCGCGCCGGAGAGGATGGCCTCCAGAATATCCATCATGCCGTCCAGATTGGTGTAGGCCTGATACAGCTCGCAGGTGGTGAACTCGGGATTGTGCTTGGTGTCCATGCCCTCGTTGCGGAAGATGCGGCCCACCTCGTACACACGCTCCATACCGCCCACGATCAGCCGCTTCAGGTGCAACTCGGTGGCGATACGCATATACATATCAATGTCCTGCGCGTTGTGGTGGGTGATAAAGGGGCGGGCGTTGGCGCCGCCGGCAATGGGGCTGAGGACGGGGGTCTCCACCTCCATGAAGCCCAGAGAATCCAGATAGCGGCGCAGGTAGGCCACGAACTTGCTGCGGATCTCGAAGTTCCGCTTGCTCTCGGGGTTCATGATCAGGTCCACATAGCGCTGACGGTAGCGGGCCTCCTTATCGGTAAGGCCGTGGAACTTCTCGGGCAGAGGACGCAGGGACTTGCTCAGCAGCGTGATCTCATGGGCGCGGACGGACATCTCGCCCCGCTGGGTACGGAACACCTCGCCCACAACGCCTACAATGTCGCCGATATCGTACTTCTTGAAGCGGTCATAGATAACCTCATCCATCTCGTCTTTGCGGGCGTAGATCTGGATACGGCCGGACTTGTCCTGCATATCGCAGAAGGACACCTTGCCCATGCCCCGCTTGCTCATCAGGCGGCCGGCCACGCAGACGGGCGTTCCCTCCAGCGCGTCAAAGTTGTCCTTGATGTCCTGTGCGTGATGGGTCACATCGAACTTGGTGATCCGGAAAGGATCGCGGCCCTCGTCCTGCAGGGCCTTGAGCTTATCGCGGCGGATCTGGAGCAGTTCGCCCAGCTCCTGCTGTTCGGTGGTGTTGGTTACATTGGTGGTATTTTGATCTGCCATAACGGCCTCCTTATCTCATCATCGTTCAATCCTGTCCACACGGTAGTGGATGGCACCCCTGGGCGCCTCTACGATCACTTCATCGCCCGCCTTGCGGCCCATCAGCGCCTTGCCAAAGGGAGAATCCTCGCTGATGGCGCGGTTCATCACATCGGCCTCCTGAGAGCCGACGATCTTATAGGCGGGCATCTGTTTTCGCGTATCCAGATTGGTAACGGTGACCTTACAGCCGATGGAAATCTTATCAGAGTCCATCTCCGCTTCATCCACGATGACGGCGTGCAGCAGGATATCCTCCAGCTCCGCGATACGGGAGTAGAGCTTGCCCTGCTCGTTCTTGGCCTCGTCATACTCGCTGTTTTCGCTCAGATCGCCAAAACCACGGGCTTCCTTAATCAGCTCCGCCACCTCGTCGGCGCGGGTGGTCTTGCTGTAATCCAGCTCCTTCTTCAGCTCGTCATAGCGGGCCTGACTCATCTTGAATTCTTTTGCCATGCTGCACAATCCTTTCCTATTCCATCCCCGGCGGCAAGCCGCCATGGGGCATACTTATATTATTATAGCATACGATACTACGTTACGTTGCATTATAGTGAGTTTCCCGCCCTGTGTCAAGCGTTAAGGGCAATTGTTTTGACGCAAATTTCCTCTTTTTTGATCCCTCCCGCCTCGAAAAGCGCAGCAAGGAGCTGCTCCGGCGCATCCGGCGGCAAGCCGGGCAGCGGGGCATAGCACAGGCGCTGAAAGCGGGCGCAGTCCGGCCCAAGGCAGATGGCGGGCAGAGCATGAGGCGCACCGCCGAAGCTGACGGTCAGCGCGGCAGGGCCGGTACCGCCCACGCACAGGCCGTAACGGCAGCGCAGCATATAGGCCAGTGCGTCCGTGCCGCTGCCGGTATCCAGCGTCAGGTAACGCACACGCTGCGCCAGTGTCTCGGCGGCAGCGGTCACAGCGGCGGTTACATAGGGGGCGCACAGCACGGCGGAAGCGTGGTGCAGCTCGCAATGCCTATCCAGCAGCTGAGGCAGCAGCGCCTGACGCAGCGGCTGCACCTCTACCGGCAGTAAGCCCTGCTCCGCCGCCTCCGCCGTCCACTCCGCAGGCAGGATACAGCGGGTGATGCCCTGACGGCGCAGCAGGCGAAATGCCCGGCGGCGGCCATAGCCCGCCAACAGCCCGCCGGCAGGCACCTCCATTACGGCAAACCACACGCCCAGCAGACGGCGGCGCTCCAGAAGAAAGCGGTGGGCGGAAACCACATAGCCGTACATAAAAACACCTCCGCACCAGTGTATGGCGCGAAGGTGGTTTTTATCCGTTGATTCGCACGGCTCAGCCGTTATAGTGCCAGCCGGTCAGATAGTTGAGCGGATCGATCCATGTATCGCCCTCCATAATGCCGAAATGGAGGTGAGGGCCGGTGGAATTGCCGGTGTTGCCGGAGTAGGCGATCACCTGTCCCTGCGACACCTGATCGCCCACGGAGACATTATAGCCGCTGAGGTGGCCATACAGGGTGGAGTTCCCCTTGCCGTGGTTGATGATCACGCAGTTGCCGTAGCCGCCGTTCCAGCTGGCCCATGTGACGGTACCCGCCTTGGCGGCCAGCACCGGCGTACCCATGGGGGTACCGATATCCACACCCTTATGGTTGGTGCTGCCGATGCCGCCGGGGGACTGGCGGCCGCCGAACATGGAGGTGATCCAGCGGATACTGCTGCAGGGCCACGCATAGCCGCCCACCGTTCCGGCAATCTCGTCCAGACCCAGCTCACGGGCCTTGGCCTCGGCCGCGGCAATCAGGCCGTCCAGCGCTTCTTCCTCCGCCTTGATGGCATCGTACTCCGCCTGCTTGCCCTCCTCCGTCTTGATATACTCGGCCAGCATACGCATGCTCTCGGAAATCTGGCCTTCCAGCTCCTTCTTGGAGGCGGCCAGCGCCTCGTTCTGCTGCTCCAGCGCCGCCTTATCCTGCGCCAGCTCCTGACGGGTACGGCGCAGGTCGTTGATCACCTGCTTATTATAGCGGACGATCTCATTGATAAAGTCAATGCGGCTGACAAGGTCGGAAAAGCTGGTGGCCTTGAACAGCACCGACCAGTAGGAAACGGTTCCCTGTTCCTCCTCCATGCGGATCTGCCGATGAAACAGATCCGTCTGGCGCTGCTCCAGCGTCTCGTTGGCGCTGATGCTGCGGTTGGTAACGTCGATCTGCGCTTCCAGCAGGTTGATCTCCCCTTGCAGCGCGGCATTGCGCTGATCCAGCACGTTTTTCTGCTGCTGGGTGGTTGCCTTCTGGTTCTTGATCTGCGCCAGCTCAGTTTTCAGCGAATCCATCTCCTGACGCTTGCCGTTGATCTCCTGCTGGAGCCGGTCATACTCCTTGCGGAGCTCCTCTGCGGTTTGCTTGTTGGTTTCCGGCTTGGTGTCGCCGGGCTTGGTTTCCGTTTTAGTGTCGTCCGGCTTTTTATCGTCGGTCTTTGCGTCCGCTTTCGCGCCATCGGTTTTGGTCTCGGGTTCGGCATCGGTTTTCGCCTCGCCGGTCTTGGCGCCGTCCGCCGCGGTATCCGGCGTGGCGGGCACCGTTGCGGCGGCGTAAGCCGTAACCGCAGGCGGCAGCAGCGACGCCGCCAGCAGCAGCGCGCACGCCAGCGCCAGCAATTGTTTGCCAATCGTCGTATGTTTCATGGTTTCTTTCCTCCTGTGGGAATGGGAAAAGGGCTTATACTTTCAGGAAGCGGCGGATGGCCATCAGGCTGCCGCCCACGCCGATTACCACACCGGCACCGGCAAAAATACCTGCCACCGGCTGCCAGATCCCATTGAAGGGGACCACCTCCAGCAGCTGCATGGTATCAGAGCTGGTGATGCCGTTGGCCACGGCGCTGTACAGCAGCCACTGGAGGGCAAAGGCGATGATCGCACCGAACAGGCCCAGCAGCAGACCCTCGAACACAAAGGGCCAGCGTATAAAGCTGTCGGTCGCGCCCACCATCTTCATGATGGCAATCTCCTCGCGCCGGTCAAAGGTGGTAAGCTTGATGGTGTTGGAGATAATCAGCAGCGAGATCATCAGCAAAATGGCGATGAGGGCCGCGGAGATGACACCGGCCACATTGCGGATGGTGACAAAGCCGGCGGAGATGGTCTCGTCAGCACGAACCTCGTCAATGCCCGCCACATCTTTGACCGCCTCCTTGGCCTGTGCAATCCGGTCAGGGTTGGTCAGGTGGATCACATAGCGGTGACGGAATACCTCAGGCTGAAGATCCTTGTACATATCGTCCTCATCGTATTCGGCCACATAGGCATCGCGGGCCTCCTGACGGGAGACGAAGATACAGTCGGCCACGTTGTCCACCTTTTCCAGCTTGCTTTGCAGCCCACGGGCCTGATTCTCCGTCAGGGAATCATCCACAAAGGCCACCATGGCGTTTTCCTTTTGCAGGTCGGCCAGATTTACGTTGGCATTGTAGGCCACCAGCGTAAAGGTTCCCATAATCAGCAGGCAGGCCACCGTGACGCCGATGGCGGCAAAGGACATAAAGCCATGGGAGAACATGCTGCGGGCGCCCTCTTTGAAGAAATAGCCGAAATTTTTCATTGCTGTGCCACCCCCTCATATGTACCCATTGCATCGCCGACCACCCGGCCGCTGTCCAGATAGATCACACGTTTATTAAAATGATTCACAAGGCCCCGCTCGTGGGTGACCACGATCACGGTGGTGCCCAGCGCGTTGATGCGCTCTAAAAGCGTCATGATCTCCAGAGAGCGAGCCGGATCAAGGTTGCCGGTGGGCTCGTCGGCCACGATGGTGCTGGGGTTATTCACCAGCGCACGCGCCACGGAAACGCGCTGCTGCTCGCCGCCGCTGAGCTCATCGGGATAGCTGTTTTCCTTCCCCTTCAGACCCACCAGCTCCAGCACATAGGGAATGCGTCTGCGGATCTCTTTGGGGGAGGCGCCCACCGCCCGCATGGCCAGCGCCAGATTATCGTAGACCGTGCGGCCGGCAATCAGGCGGAAATCCTGAAAAATCACGCCGATGGTACGGCGCATCAGCGGCAGCTGACGCTCCTTGATACGACTCATGGAAAAACCGTTGACCATCACACGGCCGCCGGTGGGGACGATCTCGCCGGTCAGCAGCTTGATAATGGTGGACTTTCCGCTTCCGGAAGGCCCCACCAGAAACACAAATTCTCCGTCATCTATCTGAAACGAAATACCGCGAACAGCCTTTGTGCCGTTCTCGTAAACCTTTTCCGCATCTTTCAGTCGAATCATGGCATTCCCTCATATTCTATCAAAATGCAACATCCTGCGGCAAAGTGCCGCGTCTTGTTACATTATAAACAAGCGCCCGTCAAATGGCAACAGTAAAACCACGATTTTTGGGGAAAACTGACGACCAAAAGTTGGCACTACTGGTATAGACGGACAGCGGCGGCAAAATGTTCCCAAATTTTTATAATTCATCTGAATAAAAACAGCCGCCCGAAGGCGGCTGTAAAATCGAATGGGGTAGGCGGCGGCTTTACGCCTCGATACCGCGGCTGGTCAGATATTTCTTGACCATCAGCGCTACCTTGAAGGTGATGGCATCGTCAAACTCCCGCAGGTCAAGACCGGTGAGCTTTTTGATCTTCTCCAGCCGGTAGACCAGCGTGTTGCGGTGGACGAACAGCTTGCGGGCGGTTTCGGATACGTTCAGATTATTCTCGAAGAACTTATAGATGGTGAACAGCGTTTCCTGATCCAGCGCATCAATGGGGTTCTTCTTGAATACCTCCTGCAAAAACATCTCGCACAAGGTGGTGGGCAGCTGGTAGATCAGGCGGCCGATGCCCAGATTCTCGTAGTTGATGACATAGCGCTCGGTATCGAACACCTTGCCCACCTCGATGGCGATCTGCGCCTCTTTATAGGACTTGGCCAGCTCCCGCAGGTGCTGCGCCATGGTGCCGATGCCCACAAACACGCAGCTCTCGCCGTCAATGCGCAGGGCCTCTTCGATCCGCTGGGCCACCTTTTCCAGGTCAGACGCCACGGCGTTCTTGTCCATCTGATGGATCAGCACCACGTCCTGCTCGCCCACGCTAAGTACGAAATCGTTCTGCCGATCCGGGAACAGGTTCTGCACCAGATCCAGCGGCGCGGATTCCAGCCGGTCATCCACCGGGCGGATCACAAATACGCCGCGGTTCACCTCGGCCGCCACATGCAGCTCCTTGGCACGCATGTAGATATCGCTGATGAGAATATTGTCGGAAATGATGTTCTTCATGAAGGAGCCCTTGTCGTGCTTCTCTTCATAATAGCTCTTGGCAGAATTCAGCCCCACCGCCGCCATGGAGCAAACGGTACGGGCGATGCCGTCATCGCCGCTGGCGAACACCGCATAGTCAAAATGCCCGCCCCAACCGGGCAGCGCCTTGAAAATCTTACCCTCCAGCGCCACGCACTCACCGTCGGAGTGCTGGATGGTCTCCACATACTTGCTCCACTTCTTGCCGATGCCCGTCAGCTCGCTGCAAGCGATAACGGTACCCTCAGCATCAATGACGCCGATGGTGCGGTCAGTGGTCTCCTTGAATTGCAGTACTACATTCTGAAAAATTCTACCGGACATGGTACGCCCTCCTGCTCTCTCAAAACGCCGCCGGGTGTTTTGTGCAAACTGCCACGGGGTCGCTCATATTATATCGTCATAATAACGATTTTGCAAGCGTTTTTTTATCTTTTTCACAAAAAGAGCCAAAATGTTTTCACGCTTTGTCAATATAATCACAGTCCGCAGATCTGGCGCAGCGCGGATAGTTCCGCCGCTGTCAGGGCTCGGGCACTGCCCAGCTTCAGCTCCGGTTCCAGACGCAGCGGCCCCATGGACAGCCGCTTCAGATACTGTACCGGCTTGCCGCGGGCCGCCAGCATCCGCTTCACCTGATGGAACTTGCCCTCCCGCAGGGTGACAAGGCATTCTCCCGGCCCCAGCGGCTCCAGCACGGCGGGCAGGCATTGCAGGCCGTCCTCCAGCCGCAGGCCGGCGGCAAAGGCTGCGGCATCGGCATCGTCAGGCGTACCGTCTACGCGGGCGTAGTAGACCTTATCCACATGGTAGCGGGGGCTGAGGAGCCGGTGGGTCAGCTCACCGTCATCGGTCAGCAGCAGCAGGCCCTCGGTATCCTTATCCAGCCGCCCCACAGGGGAAAGGCCGCGGCGGCGCTGCTCCGGTGCCAGCAGATCCAGCACCGTGGGCTGGCGGCGATCCTCGGTGGCGGAGAGGACGCCCGCAGGCTTATGCAGCAGCAGATAGCAGTGGCGCTCGCCGGTAACGGCAGTGCCGTCCACGGTAATAAGATCGGTTTCGGGAGAGAGCTTCTGCTCCGCCGACACGGCGGGCACGCCGTTGACCAGCACGCGGCCCTGCCGCACCAGCTCCTTGGCCTCGCGGCGGGTGGCAAGCCCCCGGTTGGCAATGATCTTATCCAGACGCTCCATGGTCGTTCCTCCCTGTCAGGCCCCGCAGCGGCGGCGCAGTTGATATATTGCATGATAGCATACTTTTACCCGTTTGGGAATATCCATCAACAAAGGAGTTGATGGATGCAATGCGTGTGATTCACATAACGCGGCGGCGCATGGCGCTGGTATCGCTGGCGTTGGGGCTGGTGATCGGTACGGCGCTGGTGCTGGCAGGCTGCTTTGGCGGCGAAAAGGAGGCGTCGGTCATTATCGCCGCCTCCAATGAGGAGCGGATCGCCTATCTGGAGGGCTTAGGCTGGCAGGTGCAGGCTGATCCCATTGAAACGCTGGATCTTCAGCTGCCCGCCGTTATGGAGGATGACTGGGCGGCCTATGCCAAATTACAGGCCGGACAGCACCTGCCCTTTTCAGACTTTGCCGGGCAAGCGGTGAAGCGCTACACCTACACCGTGACCAACTATCCGGGAAAGCCGCAGGGCGTACAGGCCAATGTATACCTGTGGGGAGAGCAGATTATCGGCGGAGACATTATCGTTACGGGTGAGGGCGGCTTCCAGTCCGATCTGGCTTTCCCGACAGCATCAGCCGCATAAAAAAAGAAAGGCCGTAGCGGCCTTTCTTTTTTATCAAGGTAAAATCCGATTACTGCTCGATCTCGATGACGACGCCGGAACCGACGGTACGGCCGCCCTCACGGATAGCGAAACGCAGACCCTTCTCGATAGCGATGGGGGTGATCAGCTCGACCTTCATGTCGACGTTATCGCCGGGCATGCACATCTCAGTGCCCTCGGGCAGGGTGATGATGCCGGTCACGTCGGTGGTACGGAAGTAGAACTGGGGACGATAGTTGTTGAAGAAGGGGGTGTGACGGCCGCCTTCATCCTTGGT
>CAKTGD010000065.1 GCA_934561335.1 uncultured Oscillospiraceae bacterium | reverse complement strand
AGGAGATCATCGTCCGCCGCACCCGCTTCGACCTGAAAAAGGCGCAGGAGCGGGCCCATCTGCTGGAGGGTCTGCTGGTGGCCCAGGACAACATTGACGAGGTTATCCGCATCATCCGCAGCAGCTACGACAATGCCAAGGAAAACCTGATGACCCGCTTCGGTCTGGACGACGTGCAGGCGCAGGCCATTCTGGATATGCGCCTCAAGGCCCTGCAGGGCCTCGACCGGGAAAAGCTCCAGACCGAGTATCAGGAGCTGGAGGAGCGCATCGCCTACTTCCTGCGGATCCTCAGCGACGAGAGTCTGGTGAAGTCCATCCTCAAGGAGGAGCTGACCGCCATCGCCGACAAGTACGGCGACGAGCGCAAGACCGAGATCCAGGATGTGGAGGACGAGATCGACATCGAGGATCTCATCGAGGAGGAGGAGTGCGTCTATACCCTGACCTGCAACGGCTATATCAAGCGCACGCCGGTCAGCGAGTATACCGCCCAGTCCAAGGGCGGCATGGGCAAGAAGGGCATCACCACCCGGGACGAGGATTACGTCTGCGACGTGTTTACCGCCTCCACCCACGATTTCATCCTGTTCTTTACCGATACCGGCAAGGTCTACCGGAAGAAGGGCTATCAGATCCCCGAATCCGGCAAGGCCGCCAAGGGTACCGCGCTGGTGAACATTTTGCAGATCGAAACCGACGAGCGGGTGCAGGCCATGATCCACTACCGCCCCAGCGAGGAGACGGACGAGAGCCGCCTCCAGCTGACCATGGTGACGGAGAACGGCACCGTCAAGCGCGTGGCGGTGTCCGCCTTCCGCAACCTGCGGCAAAACGGCATCCGCGCCCTGCGTCTGGACGAGGGAGACCGTCTGGTGTCCGTGCTGCAAACCGACGGCCGGAGCCGGGTGCTGATCGCCACCTACGACGGTATGGCGGTGTGCTTCGATGAGAACGATGTCCGCTCCATGGGCCGTGACGCCGTGGGCGTCCGCGGCATCCGCCTGCGGGAGGGAGACCGTGTTATCGGCGCGGCCAAGGCGGTGGAAGGCTGTCAGGTGCTGTCGGTCACGGAAAAGGGCTTTGGCAAGCAGACGCCGGTGGAGGAATACCGGGTCACCAACCGCGGCGGCATCGGTATCAAAAACTATATGGTCACCGATAAGACCGGCGGCGTGGTGGGCATGAAGGTGGTGGACGGCAGCGAGGATCTTCTGCTGATCACCCAGAGCGGCATCATGCTGCGCACGGCGGTGGAAAACATCCGCAGCGCAGGCCGCGCCACCCAGGGCGTCATCGTCATGCGCTTCAAGGAGGAGGGCGATCAGGTCATCGCCATGGCCCTCACCGATAAGGAAGAGGAAGAATAAACCACTGCGGGCGGGGCCATTGCCCCGCCCCGCATTTCCGCGGAAAGGAAGTGTCCCATGTCCAGCGCATCCCGTGAAGCCAGCGTGCCCCTGACCCGCTGGCAGTATTTTACCAAGAATCTGTACCGCAACGCCGCCAACGAGAGCCGCTTTACCTATAACAAGGTGATCTACAACAAGTCCGCTCAATTGCAGGAGATCGAGGGGCGCAGCGGGCGGATCAACGCAGTGCTGCTGTTGCTGCTGCTGATGATGTTCGTGCTGGCCCAGCGCTATCACAATATTCTGGTGGTGGTGTTCTATCTGGTGGCTGTGGTGGTGGGTCAGGCGGCGCGTCTGATGATGCTGCCCAAGGATATCAAGGCCCATCTGGAGGATTCCGGCTATCGTGAACGATAAAGTTGAAATGCGGGTCATTGCCCGTGTCCGTACCCCCTTTGCCGAAAAATTCGGCGTCCCCCGGCAAAGCGGCCTTGCTCCCGCTCAGGGAACCGTTATATTTGAGCCGGACTACCGCTGCGCCGACGCGCTGCGGGGTCTGGAGGGCTTTTCCCACCTGTGGCTGGTGTGGATGTTCCATCAGGCAGTCCGCAAGGACTGGTCGCCCACGGTGCGGCCGCCTCGTCTGGGCGGCAACCAGCGTATGGGGGTGTTTGCCACCCGCTCCCCCTTCCGGCCCAACCCCATCGGCCTGAGCTGCGTGGAGCTGGCGGGGGTGGAGCTTCACACGCCGGAGGGGCCGGTGCTCCATGTCCGGGGCATCGATCTGGTGGACGGCACGCCCATTCTGGATATCAAGCCCTATCTCCCCTACTGTGACGCAAGGCCGGAGGCCGCAGGCGGCTTTACCGCCGGGCTTGATAGCCCGGCGCTGGCGGTATCCTTTCCCCCGGCGCTGCTGGAGCAGATTCCGCCGGTGCACCGCAGCGGCCTGCTGGCGGTGCTGGCAGGCGATCCCCGCCCCCGGTATCAGGCGGATCCCCAACGGATCTACGGCCTGACCTACGCAGGATGCAATGTGACATTCCGGGTGGAGGGTGAGACGGTGATCGTTGAAGGGGTGGAGTAAAAAAGAGCGTTTCGTCCCTTCGGGGACGGGGCACTTTTGCTGCCATGGGGGCAAAAGCAGGCCGCGCTGGGGCGCGCAAAACCCTTCCGAAAACAAGGAGACCGTATGAAAACAGTGACCATTTATACCGACGGCGCGTGCAGCGGCAACCCCGGCCCCGGCGGATGGGGCGCCATACTGGAGTGGCAGGGCCACGAAAAGGAGCTCTCCGGCGGCGAGGCGCAGACCACCAATAACCGCATGGAGCTGACCGCCGTGCTGGCGGCGCTCAGTCTTTTGAAGGAGCCGTGTACCGTGGAGCTGTATTCCGACTCCAAGTATGTGGTGGACGCCATCGACAAGGGCTGGCTGTACGGCTGGCAGAAAAAGGGCTGGATCAAGGCCGACAAAAAGCCGGTGCTGAATGTGGATCTGTGGCAGCAGCTGCTGGCCCAGCTGGGCCGCCATACCGTGCACCTGCACTGGGTCAAGGGCCACGCCGCGAATGAGAAAAACAACCGCTGCGACCAGCTTGCCGTGGCCGAGAGTCGGAAATTTCTCTGAAAAAGTGGGAAATCCGGCTGTTTGTTCATCATTTGTTTACCTAATTCACAAAAAGTTCATAGCCAATTCAAGATTCGGAAAAAAATATAGGGTAAGATAGAATCATCCAAAAGGAAGCCAATCCTTATGTGATTTTTCTCTCTCTCCTAACAAAACACACACAGAAAACGCCGTCCCATCCGGGGCGGTGTTTTCTGTTTCCAAGATAGATTTTTCCCTGCTCAGAGCCGGTGCATGCCGAAAAAAGAACGGCAGACACAGAATCTCCGTAAAGTTAAGAACGTATGGAACATTCCACTTATACAACCGAAAAAGTGATGAAAATAATCAAAAATGCACAAAAACAGTAACATTTTTTCTACATTTATTTTCGATTCAGAGGGAGACAACCAAACCTTTCCGTACTATAATAGTAGGCGGAACAAAAAAGAGCCGCCCCAGTGCGGCCAAACACTGTTGTATGTGGAAAGGAAAATTTGAAATGGCAATCAAGATTGGTATCAACGGCTTTGGCCGCATCGGACGCATCATTCTGCGCATCATGTGCCAGAACCCCGAGGTGTTCGACATTCGCGGCATCAACCTGCGCAAGGCGGATATCGATTACATGGTGTATCTGCTGAAGTATGACTCGGTGTTCCGCAACTTCCCCGGTACGGTGGAGCACGCCGGCGGCGATCTGATCGTCAACGGCAAGAAGATCCATGTGTTCAGCGAGTCTGACGCTGCCATGATCAAGTGGAGCGACTGCGAGGCCGAGTATATCATCGAGTCCACCGGCGCCAACACCACCACCGACAAGGCCAGCCGCCACTTCAAGGGCGGCGCCAAGAAGGTGCTGCTGACCGCCCCGGCCAAGGACGATGCCACGCCCACCTTTGTCTACGGCGTCAACAGCGACGAGTACCGCCCCGACATGAAGGTGATTTCCAACGCCAGCTGTACCACCAACTGTCTGGCCCCGCTGGCCTATGTGATCCACAAGACCTTCGGCATCGAGCAGTCCCTCATGTCCACCATCCACGCCTCCACCGCCAAGCAGAAGGCGGTAGACTCCCGCGGCGGCAGCGACTGGCGCACCGGCCGGTCCATCCTCAATAACATCATTCCCACCTCCACCGGCGCCGCCAAGGCTGTGGGCCGTGTGATCCCCTCCCTGAAGGGCAAGATGACCGGCATGGCCTTCCGTGTGCCCACCGCCGACGTGTCTGTGGTTGACCTGACCGCCCGCCTGAGCACCAGCGTCTCCTATGCCGATATCTGCTATGAGATTCTCCACGCATCCGAGACCTATATGAAGGGCATCATCGGCTATACCCGGGATCAGGTGGTGTCCACCGATATGATCGGCAGCCCCTGCCCCTGCGTATTTGACGAGACCGCCGGCATCATGCTGGATGAGGACTTTGTCAAGCTGATCGCATGGTACGACAACGAGTGGGGCTACAGCAACATGGCCACCCGTATGCTCAAGCACATGTATGACATGGATATGGCCGAGAAGGCTGAAAAGGCAAAGTAAAACGGCTAAAACCGCTTTCATAAAAGAAGAACACCCCCATCGGGGGTGTTCTTTTATTCAGCCTGCCCGGATTAGACGGTTCCTTTGATCACCTGATTGCCCAAAAGGGCGGCATCACACCGTATCAAACCGGAAGGCATCGGCCATGGCCTCCAGCACTTCGTTGGGCATGGCCGCCTCGCCTGCCTCCACATCGCCCACGCGGACGTCCAGCACATTCACCACCAGAAAGGCCTCCGGCAGATCGGCAATGATCAGCGCCTTATCCGGCCCCATGGCCAGCATGACCGGCATACCGCAGGCGGTTTCGTATTCCCACTGGGTATATTCGTCCGCGTTTCCGATGGAAAGATAGGACACGGACAGATACCCCCTTTCATTGCAGATTAGCTGGTAGCTGGTGGGATAGGGCCAGCGCCCGTCGCGGAAGGTAAAGGTGCCCTCCGCCATAAAGCTGCCGCAGTCATAGGCATAGCCGCCGTCAAACACATGCCCATAGGCGTCGCAGCTTGCCGGCAGGACATCGGCGATCCGCGGCGGCAGAGAATCGCTGCCGCCGTACATCGTGGGCGGGGTCAGCAGTTCAAGTCCGTATTCCTCGGCGATGGCGTCCAGCGCATCGGCCATTTCCCGGGTGTAGCAGGGATAGGCGTCATAGCGCGGCTCCAGTCCCGTGCTGCCGTTGTCGATGGTGGCCAGAATCGCGCCTTCCGGGTCATAGCTGGTGCAAAAGCTCTGCCAGCGGGCGTTGGCCATGCCCTCAGGACTGTCCGCCAGTCCCTGTAGGCTCAGCACATCCGTGTCGCCATACAGTTTGTGGTAGAGCACGGCCGAGCGCAGGCCAAACAAGCCGGTGGCATAGGCCGCCGTGCCGAACGCCAGCACCAGCACCAGCGCCGCCGCCAGGATCAGTGTGCCCCGAAAGGTACGTCTCTTGCGGCGCGGCGCTTCCGCGCCGTGGGCGGCCTCCTCCCGAATGGCGCGCAGCATCCGCTCCTGTGCGTCTTTATCAGGCCGCAGCTTGTCATAAGCGCGGCGGATATCGTTACCCGTCATAGGTATCACCTCCCAATGTCAGTTTCAGTTTTTTTCTTGCCCGGTTCAGACGGCTGCGGACGGTTGCCGGGGCCACACCCAGCATCCGGGCGATCTCCGCCGTCTGATATCCCTCATAGTAGAACAGATAGACCGGCAGCTTATAGTCCTCCGGCAGGGCCAGCACCGCCTCAAGCGTCTCATCCGGGGGTGTGTCCTCCACGGCAGGCGGCTGGCTCAGACTGTCAAACCCTGTTCGCCGCTGCCATGGACTGCGCAGCGCGCTTTTGCAAAGGTTGGACACGGTGACGATCAGCCACGCCTTTTCATGCTCAGGCGATTGAAAGGTCATGCCGCTGTGAAGCAGCCGCACAAAGGCTTCCTGCACCATATCCTCGGCATCCGGGCCATTTTTCATAAAGGAATAGGCCACGCGGTACAGCATGACCACATGGCGCTGATAGACATCTTCGATCGTTTCTTTGCCCGCGCGCAGCAAAGATTCCATAGTGACCACCTCCTCTCATGGGGGATACGCGGCAGGGGCGGGAATTGTTGCAGAGGAATTTTGTGTTGTTGTGTTGTTATGTTGAGAAAGAATGTTTCGCCCTCCGGGGCGAGTCACTTTTGGCCGCGTCATGCTGTGCAAGCACAGATGGACACTACGGCGGCATAGCCGCCGAGATCGGAGGCTAAAAACATGCCACTGGCATGTTTTCTTAACGCCCCGACCCAAAAGTGACCAAAAGGACAGCTTAAACCTGCGGTTTAAGGATCCGCCCACGCTATACGCTGTGCAAACTTGCGGCCTGTTACCACGCGATCCCCAAACATGGTAGTTATCGTGACGTATGACGAATTGACACCCCATCTGCGCCGCTGCCGCTCATGCCATCAACGGTAGAACCGCAAGCACTGTTTATTACGCCGGCCAACAGCAGTGGTGCAAGACTTCTTCGCGTGTCATTGCGCGCCAGTTCTCAAACTGGCGCGGGGAGCGATCCGAGCGCTGGGCAGTGACAGATGAAGCGAGGTGAGCGAGTGGCAGCGGTCAAAATTTTGGCGCTGCCCACATCGAACAACGCTGTGGCTTCTACCGTTGAGAATGTGAGCGGCAGCGGCGCAAGAAGAAAAGCGATTCGTCATACGCAGCGATACGCTCTGCGTTCCGTGAACGTGCGGCAAAAGGCCGCAAATTTGCACAATGCATAGCGCGCAAGGAAGTGAAGAAACCATCGGTTTCTTCCGGCTCTTTTGGCTGCTTTTCCAGCTGCTGGGAAAAGCAGCCCGTCGGAGACCGTCCTCGCGCTGGGAAGCGCACAGCAACGCCCTTTTCTAAAAAACGAAAAGGGGACGGCCTCTGCCGTCCCCCACATGTGCGGGTATCAATCAGACCTGCTCTTCGTCGGTGCGGTTGCGCCACGCCAGCTCCTGCTCCAGCTCAAATTCCAGCTTTTTCACCCGCTCTTTCAGCTCGTCATAGTGTTCACTCTGGACAAAATACTTCACGAAAGAGAACGTAGCCTCGGCAAACTCCTCCTCGGTGTAGGAGGGAAGCAGAGAGCCGCCGCTGCGGCGCAGGCCGCTGACGTTGATGACCACCAGACGGCGATGCTGCTCGCTGAGCTGAAACAGCTTCAGCTTTTCGGGGATCTCCAGCCCCAGATTGTAGTGGTCGTTGACCAGCTGGATCAGCTGTTTCTGCTCAGGCTTGGCCGAAACGATCACGCCGTATTTGGCAAACAGTTCCTTCAAATAGTCCACGGACACCTCTTCGCGGGTGATGGTGCCCTTGCCGATGCCGGTCAGCATGGTATTGGACAGATTCAGGCTTACATAGACCTCCTGGCCGGTGGTGGGATAATTCATACTAGACCTCCTGCTGTTCTGATGGTGGCGGAGGGGATCGGGCCCCTCTTTTATCTGCACCTTCATCTTAGCACAGCCAATCTATAATTGCAATAAAAACTTACAAAATATCCGGTAAATTTTTGTGTAATTATACTAAATGTATGGAACGAGTGATACTTTTGGGGTGATAGAACAAGTGGCCCTCCGGTACCGCTCCGACCCCATTTCCGCCGGAATTTCCGGCGAAAAGACAGCCGCTGCGCGCCGCAGCGGCAGACAGAAGCGGCGAATTTTGCCGCGGCCCTTTACACGCCCGTCAGGTCAAAGGGCGGGGTATACTCCGCCCGGGCGGCGGTGCGCTCCTGGGTAAAGCCATCGGTGATGCCGCAATTTTCCATGTACGCGGCGGCGGCGCGGTACTCGGCGCGTGTCACATGGCGGCTCAGCAGCCCCTCCGCCCCCGGCTGTGGCGTATACTGGCTCATCAGGGAAAAGAGCACCTGACCGGGTCGGAAATTCTCCGCCACCCAGTCGATGCAGCGGCGGGTGTTGTCCAGCTGCCCCGGCAGCACCAGATGGCGGATCACCACGCCCTTTTTCAAAAGACCGTCCTCCATCACCCACGGCCCGGTCTGACGGTACATTTCCCGGATGGCGGCGGCAGCCACGGGGAAATAATCCTGCGCGGCGCTGAGCCGCCGGGCCAGAGCACCGTCGGCATATTTCAGGTCGGGCAGCCAGATATCCACCTTGCCCTCCAGCAGCCGCAGCGTCTCCACCGATTCATAGCCGCCGCAGTTATACACCACCGGCACGCTCAGCTTTGGCTCCAGTGCCGGCAAGATCCACGGCAGGAAATGGGTGGGCGTTACCAGATTGATGTTGTGAGCGCCCCGGTCGATCAGCTCTTCAAAAATCTCCCGCAGCCGCGCCGTGGTGATGTGTCTGCCGAAGCCGCCGGCGGAAATATCCCGGTTCTGGCAGTAGCAGCACCGCAGGGTGCAGCCGGAGAAAAACACAGTGCCGCTGCCTTGTGTACCGGAGATAGGCGGCTCCTCCCACATGTGCAGCGCGGCGCGGGCCACGCGAAGGCCCGAAGGCATGGCGCAAAAGCCCTTCCCCTCCGTCTCCGTCCGCTCCGCGCCGCAGCGGCGGGGACACAGCGTACAGATCATTTCCGCAGCCGGTGGAAATCCGGCCCCAGATCGCCTGTCATCCAGTGGCGGCGGCACAGGCCGATGTAGCGGTCGTTAGCGCCCAGCACCACCTGTGCGCCCTCCTTGAGCACATGGCCCTGCTCGTCAAAGCGGGCGTTGAAGGCCGCCTTCTTGCCGCACCAGCAGATGGTCTTGACCTCCTCCAGCTTGTCGGCC
>CAKTGD010000064.1 GCA_934561335.1 uncultured Oscillospiraceae bacterium | reverse complement strand
CGCTCTCCCGGCGGTACATCAGCTCGTGCTCCACCGTCTTGTACTGGACGATGGGGCCGGCAATCAGCTGGGGGAACAGCGTCACATACGCGCCCACATTCAGGATGTTCCGCTGAGGCTTGACGATGCCGCGATACACATCGATGGTGTAGGACATGGTCTGGAAGGTATAGAAGCTGATGCCGATGGGCAGCGACAGGCCCAGCGCCGGGATCCCGGCGCTCAGCAGGCTGTTGATGTTGTCAATGGCGAAATCCGTGTACTTGAAAAAGCCCAGGATCCCCAGATTGCCCACCACATCCACGATCAGCGCGACTTTGGCAGCCCTGTGGCGCTGTGCATTCTGAAAATAGCCGATCAGCCGGGCGTTGGTATAGTCAAATACGGTGGAGAACAGCATGATCAGGATATACTTCGGCTCGCCCCAGCCGTAGAATATCAGGCTGGCCAGCAGCAGGACGGTATTGCGGGCCTTGTGGGGGCACAGGAAATAAACGGCGGCCACCACCGGCAGAAAAATCAGCAAAAAGACGGTGCTGCTGAAAACCATAGTGTATTCTCCTTTGGAAAGTTTACGATTTCTTAATAGGGCTTTTGCCGGAAAGTGGGACAGAGCGGCGCTCTGTCCCACAGGGGTTATAGGCCTCGCAGAGGCGGTGCGGACGCCGGTTTTCCTTACACCACGTTGTGCAGGTATCCCACCAGCGCCGTGGAGCGGATGGCGGACAGGTTGTTGACAAACAGCACGTCCTGCACGCCCTTGTCCTGCGCGAACTGGCTGATGCTGCCCTTCCAGTACCGGTAATCCAGCACATAGATGGTCTGATAGTGGTCCGTCAGGAACGGCACGAAGGCGTTGCCGAAGGACTCCTTCACTACGATGCAGCTGGAGCCGTCGGTCACGTCGGGGTTATTGATGATGGAGTAGGCGTTATCACCGGTGATGAAAGCGCCGTACTTCAGGCTGGCGGGGGCACCGGACTCGTCATAGATGATCTTGCCCCGGTTCAGGCTGCTGTTCTCGCTCTCGCCGTAGTCCATGGTGGCCTCGGTGCTGAGGGGATGATAGGCGATCACCTTGTCGGGATTGGCGCCCATGGCGGCGTTCTGGTTGGAATCCCGGTAGAAGGTGCCCAAAAAGCCGTCGTACTCGTCCACGGTATAGCCGTCCAGCGGCTTGGCGGCAATGCCCTTGGCCTTGCAGAACTGCTCGTAGGCATAGTAAGCGCCGGTCGCCGTCCAGTGGTGGTCGGTGCGGAAATAGATATACTCGGTGCGGTGCGCCAGCAGCGCGTCGTACAGCGCCACCGACTTTACATTGCCGTTCATATAGCCGATGATCTTCTGCTCGGCGGCCTTCTGGTCGGCGAAGATATCCTTGCCGTACAGCTCGTCCGGCAGGCAGACGCCGGAGCTGAGAGGGATGGGCAGCATGTACACGTTGGCCTTGCCCGCCAGCGCATCGGCCACGGCGTTTACGTTGTCGGCATACTTCTTGGCGGTGCCGTCCACATAGCTGTACATCTCATAGCCGGTATCCCCCACCCGGTACACCGCGTCATACTGCTGCTGCTCGCCCTTGAGCTCGATCTTCTCATAGGCGGGAGCAGGGTCTGCCGGCGTGTTGGCGGGATCGTCCGTACCGTCGGAACCGGCGGAGCCGTCAGGATCGGTCTGGTTGGTCGGCGGGGCATCGGCATCGTCGGCAGGCTGCTTGTCCTTCCCCAAATTGATGATAATCAGCACCACCGCAGCGATGGCCACCACCAGCGCGATCAGCAGCATCAGGGGAGATATACCGCCGTGCCGTCCTCTGTAGCGGCTCATTTCAGATACCCCTCCACGATGGCGGTGGCAGCGGCGGTATCATCGCTGATGCACAGCACCACCAGCGTGCCGCTCTGGCGCAGCAGCGCGCCCTCGATACGGGCAACCTCCTCCGGCTGATACCGGCCGGCCTCGGTTTTCAGGTCGTTCATATAGGTCTGCACATTGGCGTACAGCGTTTTGGCGTCCGCCTCGCTGGCGCACTGGCCAACCACGATCATGTCATAGGCGGTACCGTCGGCCTGATAGCCGGCCAGCGTAGCGCCCTCGGGGGGATCCAGCTTATAGTTCAGATCCTCCACAGCGTCGGCGATCATGGCGGCGCTGAACGGTACGTTGTCCTTCAGCTCGTCAGCCAGCTTCTGCACATCCACGGTCTTACTGCCGCTTCCGCCGCAGGCGGCCAGCGTCAGCACCAACATAGCCGCCAGCAGAGCGGCCAACATTTTTTTCATCTGATATCCCATCCTTTTCTCTTGCGTCCGGCAGAGCGGACGCGCTTTTCGTTCGTTTGGGCGCATACCGCGCCGATACCTGCTATCATATCACAAGTATAGACGGATTTGAAGCGCAATTTGTTCCCGGCGTAAAAAATTTTACGGCTCTTTTATTTCAGTATGTGCCGCCGCGTCAATATACCCGCTTTTCCAGCAGCCGCCGCAGCGGCGCGAAGGTCATGGGCCACACCGCTCCGGCGAAAAGCACCATCACGGCATAGCGGACCGCGCCGCCTGCGCTCTGGCCCAGCAGGGCGGTCAGCGGCGCTTTCAGTCCGCTGCGGACGGCCAGCAGCAGGGCCAGGCCGCCCGCCAGCTTGACAAGCTGCACATACCACGCGCCGCGGGTGTCGAAATGGATCCATTTTTCATCCAGCCGCCACGCCGCCATAAGACCCAATGTGGCGCCCAGCAGCTTCCATGCGTTTTCCGCGCCGTGGGCAAGATTGGCCGCATCTATGTCCGGGGGAAAGGGGAACAGGGACACGAACAGCAGATAGCCCGCCGCCAGCGCCGCCATTACCCCGATGATCGTCCCCATGGCGCGGGGGCGCTCGGCGCTGCGCATCATGACGGGGTAGAGCGCCAGCACCAGCACGGCGGCCGCTGCAGCGCCCACGCCCACGTCCAGCGGCGTGTGAACGCCCAGATACATGCGGGAAAAGGGCACCAGCACCGCGATAGTAAGCGCCGCAAAGCGCAGCCATTTCCGCCGGGTGAAGCGGGCGATGCCACCGAAGGTACCCACCGCGTTCTGTGAATGGCCGCTGGGAAAGGAGTAACCGGTGGCCTGCGCCCGGGCGCTCTCCACGATGGTAAAGTCCCCGTCCAGCACCCACGGGCGCGGAACGCGGAACAGCAGCTTGAGAAACTGGTTCATCACCGTTCCGGCAAAGCCCACTGCCAGCAGATAGTAGCCCTCCTTCTTGCCCACGCACCAGAACACGAAAAGAGCCGCTACCATAAAGACCATCTCCTCTCCCAGATGGGTGACGGCGGACATAACCGCATCCCAGAACGGTGTACGGACGGCTTCCAGCATATATAGCAGCTGCATAGGCATACCTCCTGCGGCAAATTGGATAATCAAGCGGAAAACGCTATCAGTATAGCCGTTTTTTCCTGCCGCCGCAACCGGAAAGAGAAAGTTTTGCGGCAAATTTTTGAACATCTGCCTATCGACAGGCGGAAAGCGGCCGTGTTACAATGGAAGGCAGCAAGAAAAGGGTTTTGCCCGCCGCCATGCGGCGAGAAGGGGGATGCGGATATGGAGCGATACGGGATCGGCGCGGCGCTGCAATGTGTGCCGGAGCTGGATACGGAATTTTTCCCCATCGGCCGGTTTAACCGGGCCTTTCTGGAAACGGCGGGGCATCCGCTGTCCATTGCGCTGGAGCGCTCCGACGGCCAGATGGCCTGCGTACACACGCGGATCCACAACACGGCGGACATGCGCGCGGCGGACTGCTATTATATTGACCGGCTGGTAAAGACCCTGCTGTGGATGAAGGGCGGCTTTCGTATTTATACCGACAGCGCGGAGGCGTATGCCTATCTCCGCGAGCAGTACAGCGCCGGCGGCGGACGGGCGTTTGACCGGGATTTTATGGCCCGCGTGTACGAGCGTCCCTTCGAGGTGGTGCTGACATGCCGCGTGCCGGAAAGCCGCGATGCACCTCAAGCCGTGGGCGGTCATCTGGACGGCTGCCGCATCGGCTTTGACGCCGGCGGGTCTGACCGGAAGGTGAGCGCCGTGCGTGACGGTGAAACGGTATATTCCGAGGAGGTCGTATGGTTTCCCAAGGCTCACGGAGATCCGGCCTACCACTACGAGGGGATCGTGGCGGCGCTGCGCAGCGCCGCGGAGCATCTGCCCCGGGTGGACGCGGTGGGCGTGTCCTCGGCCGGTATCTACATCAACAACCGCACCATGAGCGCCAGCCTGTTTCTGAAGGTGCCGCAGGCGCAGTTTGACGCGCAGGTAAAGGATATCTACCTGCGGGCCGTTGCCGATACCTTCGGCAGCGTGCCCTGCTGCGTCATGAACGACGGCGATGTCAGCGCGCTGGCGGGAGCCATGAGCCTGCATGACAGCAGCGTGCTGGGCCTTGCCATGGGCACCAGCGAGGCGGCCGGCTTTGTGGACGGGCAGGGCCGCATTACCGGCTGGCTCAATGAGCTGGCCTTTGTGCCGGTGGACGCTGCCGCAGGCGCCATGGCGGACGAGTGGTCCGGTGATATCGGCTGCGGCGTGAAATACTTTTCCCAGGATGCCGTGATCAAGCTGGCGCCGCGGGCGGGTATCGCGCTGGAGGGCGGCCTGTCCCCCGCCGAAAAACTGCGGACGGTGCAGGAGCTGATGGCGCGGGACGATCCCCGCGCCGCTGCGGTCTTTCGCTCCATCGGCGTATATCTGGGTCACACGCTGGCCTATTACCACACGCTGTACGGCTGCCGCCATGTGCTGCTGCTGGGCCGCGTGATGAGCGGCCGCGGCGGCGATCTGATCCTCAGCGTCTGCCGCGAAGTGCTGCGCCGGGAATATCCCCGGCTGGAAGGCCGGCTGCTGCCTGCGCTGCCGGATGAAAGCTTCCGCCGCGTGGGGCAGTCTGTAGCGGCAGCCAGCCTGCCCGAAAAGCCGTAAGATGCCCGAAACGATGAATACCGCCCCGGCGCCTTTGACAGCAGCGCCGGGGCGGTATTTTATGCGGGAAGGACTTACTTGATGCAGATGGTCTCGATCTCCACCAGCGCGCCCTTGGGCAGCGCACCGACCTCCACGGCGGAGCGGGCGGGATACTGCCCCTCGGTGAAGAACTCGGCGTACACGGCGTTCATGGCGGCAAAGTCGCCCATACTCTGCAGGAATACGGTGGTCTTGACCACGTTATCCATGGTCAGGCCGGCCTGGGCCAGAATCGCCTTGACATTTGTGAGGGACTGACGGGTCTGCTCGGCAACACCGCCGGGGACGATCTCACCGGTGGAGGGGTCAATGGGTACCTGTCCGGAGGTAATGAGAAACGCACCGCAGTCGATGGCCTGAGAATAGGGGCCGATAGCGGCGGGGGCTTTTTCGGTGGCAATGATCTTCTTCATAAAATGTCCTCCTTATTTTCGTGTGGATACGTCTATGGTACACCGGCAGCGGGGGAAAGTCAACGAGTAACCAATCAAACGGCACGACAATATACTGATGCAGGGAGAGCTTTCCTCTCCCCGACCCCGAAGCTGCAAGGCGCTGAAGCCTTTGCAGGGAAAAGAGGCGCATATGGAGCAAATCATCACGATCCGCGACGCCGCCCTGACCTATCAGGCCCGCAACGGCGAGGTGGAGGCGCTGCGGCGCGTAACCTTCACGGTGGCGGAGGGCGAGTTTGTCAGCATCGTGGGGCCGTCAGGCTGCGGAAAATCCACGCTGTTGGGGGTACTGGCAGGGCTTGAAACGCTCACCGGCGGCACGGCCGCGCTGCGGGGAAAGGCGATTTCCGGCCCCAGCCGGCTGGTGGGCTTTATGCCCCAGCGGGATCAGCTGTTTGAATGGCGCACCATCCGGGATAACGTTATGCTTGGGCTGGAGCTGCGCCGCGACGGCGATCCGCGCCAGCGCCGCCACGCCGAAACGCTGCTGGAACGCTACGGGCTGGCGGACTTTGCCGACAAGCGGCCCGACCAGCTTTCCGGCGGCATGCGCCAGCGCTGCGCCCTGATCCGCACGCTGGCCACCGACCCGGATATCCTGCTGCTGGATGAGCCGTTTTCCGCGCTGGATTATCAGACCCGTCTGGCGGTATCCGGCGACATCTGGCGTATCATCCGCAGCGAGGGAAAAACGGCGCTGCTGGTGACCCACGACATATCCGAGGCGGTCAGCATGTCGGATCGGGTGGTGGTATTGTCCCGGCGGCCGGCGGTGGTCAAGGCGGTGTTCGATATGGGGCAGCTGCGGCCGCTGCCGCCGATGGCGCGGCGGGAAAGCCCGCTTTTTCCCCGGTACTTCGACGCCATATGGAAGGAGCTGGAGCTGCATGAATGAACCGGCGCCCCCGTCTGTACGGGAACGCTATCTCCGCGACCTGCGGCGGCAGCGCCGCCGGGTGCGGATCTGGCAGATCGCGGTGCTGGCAGGCTTTTTTATCCTGTGGGAGCTAAGCTGCCGCCTTGGTTTCAGCGACGGATTTCTGGTCAGCTGTCCCAGCCGTATCGCGGCCACGTTTATAAATCTGTGCCGCAGCGGAGACGTGCTGGTACACGTGGGCACCTCCTGCTGGGAGACGGCGGTGGGCTTTCTGCTGGGCACCGCCATCGGGACGCTGATCGCCGTGGCGATGTGGTGGTGGCCCACCCTCAGCCGGGTGCTGGACCCCTATCTGGTGGTGCTCAACGCCCTGCCGAAAACAGCGCTGGGCCCTATTTTTATTGTGTGGATGGGCGCGGGAACCGGGGCCATCATCGTTATGACGCTGGCCATCTCCCTGATCGTGACTATTCTCAACATGTACGAGGGCTTCCGGGCCACGGACGCCCAGAAGATCCGGCTGATGGCCGCCATGGGCGCCAGCCGGGCGCAGATGCTGTGGCTGTTGGTGCTGCCCGCCAACTACGCCACGCTGCTCAACACCCTGAAGGTCAACGTGGGCCTTTCATGGGTGGGTGTGATCATGGGCGAGTTTCTTGTCTCACGCGCCGGCCTGGGCTACCTGATCGTGTACGGCTCGCAGGTGTTCAACATGGATCTGGTGATGACCAGCGTGCTGCTGCTGTTGGCGGCGGCGGTGGTTATGTACCGGCTGGTGCTGTGGGTGGAAAAAACACTGTATCGTTTATTGGGGGTAAAAGCATGAAAAAAATCATCGCGCCGCTGCTTGCCGTGCTGACGCTGCTGCCGCTGCTGTGCGGCTGCGGCGGCGGAGAGACAGCGCAGGAACTGACCGCCGTTCGGCTTAACGAGGTGACCCATTCCGTATTTTACGCGCCGCAGTATGTGGCCATGGAGCTGGGCTTTTTTGAAGAGGAGGGCCTTGCCATCCAGCTGACCAACGGCGGCGGCGCCGACAAGGTGATGACCGCCGTGGTGTCCGGCCAGAGCGACATCGGCCTTGCCGGACCGGAGAGCTGCATCTACATTTACAATCAGGGCAAGGAGGATCACCCGGTGGTATTCGGCCAGCTGACGGCCTGTGACGGCGCGTTCCTCATGGGCCGGGAGGATGTGACCTTTGACTGGGAGCAGCTGCGGGGCAAGACCATCATCGGCGGGCGCAAGGGCGGTGTGCCGGAGATGACGCTGGAATATGTCCTTCGACAGCACGGACTGGAGCCGCAGGTGGATGTGACGGTGGATACCAGCGTGCAGTTCAACATGATGGCCGGCGCCTTTACCGGCGGACAGGGGGACTATGTGACGCTGTTTGAGCCGGCCGCCACGCAGGTGGCTGCCGCCGGGCAGGGGTATATTCTCTGCTCTATCGGCGCGGAGAGCGGCGATATCCCCTACACCGCCTACTTTGCCGCCCAGAGCTATGCCCGGGAGAATTCCGATGTGATCGCTGCGTTCTGCCGCGCCGTCGCCCGGGCGCTGGACTGGGTGGATTCCCATACCGACCGTGAGGTGGCGCAGGCCATCCTGAGCCAGTTCCCCGACACGGAGCTGGATACGCTGGAGGCCGTCACCGCCCGCCACCGCCAGATCGGCGCGTGGAATATCCCGCTGACCATGGAAAGGGCGGCGCTGGAGCGGTTGGAGACCGTGATGACACAGGCCGGAGAGCTGACCGAGGCGCAGTGGGTGGATTTTGACGCGCTGGTGGATAACCACTGGGCACAGGCGGCCCGGTAAAGAAGCGCAAAGGGAGCCGCAGGCAAACGCCTGCGGCTCCCTTTGCCGGTGGGCTGGCGGCGCTCACGCCGATAAGTCCTGATTTTAGGACGACAATCCTAAAATCAGGACTATGTAAATTTTTTGACAATCTTTGCGGCAGTATGTAAAATACCATCAGAAACACGGAAGGAGTGCTTGGTCATGCAATTTTGGAAGATGAACGGGGCTGGCAATGATTTCGTCGTGGTGGACGACCGCGCAAACGCTATCCCCGATGAACAGTGGCCGGAGATCGTCCGCACTGTCTGTGAGCGGCACATGTCCATCGGCGCGGACGGCTTCATGGTGGTAAAGAATCCCACCTACGGCGGCGACTACAAGATGCTGTTTTTCAACTCTGACGGCTCTGTGGGCGAAATGTGCGGCAACGGCGCACGGTGCATCTGCCGCTTCGGCTACGAGAACGGTCTGGCCGGTGAGGTGCAGAAGGTGGAGACGACGGCGGGACTTGTTACCGGCTGGCGCATCGACCGGCAGCACTACCGCGTCCGGCTCAACGACCCCTGCCACATGCATCTGGAGGGCAAGGCGGAGGTGGACGGCGTCACCTACGACTGCGCCTATGTGGAGCTGGGCGACCCCGGCATCCCCCACGCGGCG
>CAKTGD010000063.1 GCA_934561335.1 uncultured Oscillospiraceae bacterium | reverse complement strand
GCCGCCGGTATGCATCTGGTTATCGCCACCCAGCGTCCCTCGGCGGACGTGATCACCGGCCTGATGAAGGCCAATATCCCCAGCCGTATCGCCTTCGCCGTGGCGTCCTCGCTGGAATCCCGCATCATTCTGGATACCGCCGGCGCGGAAAAGCTGGTGGGCAAGGGCGACATGCTGTATTTCCCGCTGGGCAACCAGAAGCCCACCCGTGTGCAGGGCTGCTTCATCACCCCCGAGGAGATCGAGCGGGTGGTGAACTTCGTCAAGGAGAGCGGCAGTGCCGACTATTCCGACGAGGTGATGGAGAAGATCGAAGAGGTCATAAAGCAGGGTGAAAAGGGCGGAAAAGGCGGCGGCAGCGCCCCACAGGCAGACGAGGGCGACGGCTGCGACGAGCTGCTGGGCGCCGCCGTGGAGGTCATTCTGGAAACGGGACAGGCCAGCGTCTCCATGCTGCAAAGGCGGCTGAAGCTGGGCTATTCCCGGGCCGCCCGTCTGGTGGATCAGATGGAAGAGCGCGGCTTTGTCGGCCCCTTCGAGGGCAGCAAGCCCCGCCAGCTTCTGATCACCCGCGAGCAGTGGCAGGAGCTGAAAATGAAGGGCGCCGCCGCCCCGGAACCTGAGAGCCGGCCTGACCCCTACGGTTCTATCAATGATGTATTCAACAGCCGCGACGCACTGGAGTAAAAAGATGAGCCGTTATGTAATCATTCCCGATTCCTTCAAGGGAACGCTGTCCTCGGTGGAGATTTGCCGCATTGTGTCCCGTGAGATTCAGGCGCAGGAGCCGGAAGCGGAGATCTGCGCCATTCCCGTGGCCGATGGCGGCGAGGGTACGGTGGATGCATTTCTCGCCGCCGTAGGCGGCCGGCGCGTCTCCCTTCGCTGCGCCGGGCCCTATGGCCAGCCGGTCTCCGCCTTTTACGGCCTGCTGCCCGACGGCAGCGCCGTGGTGGAAATGGCTGCCGCCGCAGGCTTGCCGCTGGCAGGCTCGCAGCGCGATCCGGAAAAAACCACAACCTACGGTGTGGGACAGCTGATGGCCCATGCCGCCGCCCACGGGGCCAAGCGTCTTGTGCTGGCCCTGGGCGGCAGCGCGACCAACGATGGCGGCTGCGGCGCGGCAGCGGCGCTGGGCGTCACGTTTTATGACCGGGCGGGCCAGCCCTTTGTCCCGGTGGGCGGCACACTGCGCGATATTGACCGCATCTGTGCCGATGGGATGGACCCCGCTGTGCGCCGTATCAGCGTGGTGACCATGTGCGACATTGATAATCCCCTGTGCGGCCCCACCGGCGCCGCCGCTGTCTTTGGCCCCCAGAAGGGGGCGGACAGTGCCATGGTGCAGCGGCTGGATGAAGGCCTTTTCCATCTGGCGCAGGTGCTGCGCCGGGATCTTGGCGCGGACGTGCTGAACCTGCCCGGCGGCGGTGCCGCCGGCGGCTTTGGCGCCGGAGCCGCCGCCTTTTTCGCCAGTCCGCTGCGCATGGGTATCGATGTGGTGCTGGATCTGGCGCAGTTTGACCGACGCGCTGCCGGTGCCGGTCTCATCATCACCGGCGAGGGGCGGCTGGATAGTCAGAGCCTTCGCGGAAAGGTGGTCGTCGGCGTGGCGCGCCGCGCCCGTGTACTGGGCGTGCCGGTAGCGGCGCTGGTGGGCGGCAGCGAAACGGATATTGCCGCGGCCTATGCCGCCGGTGTCAGCGGCGTGTTCCCCATCAATCCCCTGCCGCTGCCTTTTGAAGAGGTGCGCACTCAGGCGGCGGAAAATCTGGCGTTCACCGCCGCCAATCTCATCCGGTTTTACCGCGCCGTCGGCGGCGCTTCGCGCTGAGACGCGGCGTGCAGCGGTATTTGTACCGAAAATGGGCGCTATCTGTACCGAAAAGCGGCGTATTTGTACCGCAAACGGGCAGTATTTGTACCGAAAAAGACTGCATCCGCCGCGTTAAGCACCGCCCCGCCGCTCCACAGGCGGCGAAACAGGACTGCATAGTATACACAAAAAATCACCCTTCCGGATGAGCGGAAGGGTGATTTTTATATCTGTATTTTACAGGAAGAATTTGCGGTGCAGCGACTGGCGCAGCGGCTTGCACAGGCCGATCACCAGCAGCGTAAGACCCAGCAGGACGCCCGCCACCAGCGGGTAGAGTGACCAGAAAAAGGTTTCATGCAGCCTGAAGGTGAAGTTGATAAGAAACTCGATCAGCACCGCTATGCCGCCGGCGCAAATCAGGGCGCCGGCCACCACGAACAGCTGTCCGCCGGGCAGATACCGCAGCAGCGCCACCATGGCCGTGACCAGCAGCCCGATGGCCCCGGTGACCGGGAAGGCAAAGGACAAAAACCAGTGTCCGCCGGTGGCCAGATCGATATACAGCAGGTAAAGGCCGATGGCTGTAAAGTCAATGGGCACAAAGATTACCGGGTTGGGGCGGCGGAACCACAGGGGCAGCGCCGCGATGATGTATACCAGCACTATGCCGCCGGCGGCATAGCCCGACCAGACCACAGAGCCGTTGATCCGCCAGTCGCACAGCACCAGCAGCACCGAGGGCAGCACCGTCAGCACCGTCAGCAAAAACAGCACGCCGGAGCGGCTGACCTCCTCGCCGTGGCTGCGGAACTCCGGCGGGTAGGGCGGCTCACCCTGCTGAGGCGGCATATCCGGATGAAAGGCGCGGGTGCCGCATAGGGGGCAGACCCGCTCGCTGTCGGCCAGCTCCACACCGCATTTGACACAATACATGATGTCTCCTTTCCAGCGCTCTCGTCAGCGCTGATCGCTTTCCACACGAACCGGCAGACCCAGCTCGTGAAGGACCTGATAAAAACGCAGCTCCAGTTCCGATTCGCGGATGCTGCGGATGCAGTTGATATACACGGTGTTGCCCCACGTCAGCACGCCGCAGTCATGGGGGGCCTTGGCCTGCACGCCGATGATGAAGTCCATTCTGGTCACATAGGGCGTCATGACCTCCGGCAGCTGCACCACCCCCAGATTGGACAGGCACAGACAGGATTTACACTCGCCCACCGTGTCAAACACCGCTTTCATGGCGATGTTTTTGATGAACAGCGGCATGACGCGCAGAATGGGAGAGCGCTCACTGGCTACGTTGGCGGCGAACTTGGCCTGCATCGTCCGGGCGTTATTCTCCAACCCCATGCGGTGGTGTACCGCCGCGCAGATCTCATCGAAGGTGTAGTCACCCGTGCGTGGGTCGATCTCCGGTGTGATATAGGAGGCAAAGTTCCGCAGCGTCCGGCTGGGGAACAGATTGCGCAGGTTGACGGGCAGTAGCACCTTGACCGGCTTGCGCCGCCGCTGGGGAACCTTTTCCGCCTGAAGGCGGCAGATGGCCTGCATCATGGCGGCACACAGCAGCTCTGTGACCGTGACGCCGTGGGCCTTGGCGCAGGCCTTTAATTTGTCGGCGGGCACCATCATGGTGACCAGATTTTTAAAACCGTCCTTTTCCGGTGTGCCGCTCAGATGCCAGGCGGTAGACTCACGGCGGCTGGCCTTGATATCCCCGGCATAGCGCAGGAAGCTGTCCTCCAGCTCCGCCTCATCCGGCTCCTCCAGACGGCCCAGCACCCCCTTTTCCGCCGGAATGCGCAGACCGTATTTCTGGGTAAGGTATTCGGCCAGCAGCGTTTTGACAAAAATCAGCGCGCCGGTACCGTCTGTCAGAACGTGGAAAAACTCCACCGCGAAGCGGTTGCGATAGACCAGCACCCGGAAGGCACAGTGCCGCACCTCACGGAAGGGAACGTGGGCCAGCGGACAGCTTTTTTCCTCCTGAATGGCAGGCGGGTGGGGAATTTGCTCCAGATAGTACCAGAACACGCCGCGGCGCAGCCGCACGGCAATGGAGGGAAAGCGTCGGGCGGTCACGTCCAGCGCGGTGCGCAGCACCGCGGTGTCCACCGGCTCTGTGAGCGTGGCGGAAATGCGGAAGAAGTTGTTCCAGTTGCGCCGCTTGGCGGCGGGATAGATCTTGGCGGCGTTGTCCAGCTTCATCCACCGCAGGCTCCGGGCCGGTGAGAGCACCTGATCCATAAAGCGGTTGATGGTTTCAAAGTCCTGCTCCATGTTCTCGGTAAGACAGTAGAGCACATAGGCATGCCAGCGCTCCGGCGCCACGATCATTTTGCTGCGGCAGCCGCTGGCAAGCAGCTTGCTGTGGAGCTGGCGGGTATCATCCAGCATTACCTCATCTCCCCCCACAAACAGCAGGGAGGGGGGAAGCCCCTTCAAATCGCCCATCAGGGGAGAACAGAAAGGATCCGAGGAGTCATCGGTATAGCATTTGGCGTAGAATTGCAGCAGCTCCGGGGACATAGAAGGGTCGATCTCCCGGTTTTCCTCGTAGGATTTGCCCGAGCCGGTGAGATCCGTCCACGGCGATATGCCGATCAGCCCGCAGGGCAGGGGAAGCCCTAACGCCTTGAGCTTCAGGCACAGGGCATAGATCAGGCCGCCGCCGGCACTTTCGCCGCACAGCAAAATCTGGCGGGCGGCGTAGCCCTTTCCCAGCAAGTAGCGATAGGCCTCCAGCGCGTCCTCCAGCGCGGCGGGATAGCGATGCTCCGGGGCCAGCCGGTAGGCGGCGCAGAACACGCGCACACCGCACTCTGCCGCCAGCGTGGAGCCAAAACCCTTGGCATATTCCAGACTGCCGCAGGTGTAGCCGCCGCCGTGGAGATACAGCACGACGCCGCCGCGGCGCTGATCGCGGGGCATGACCCACGCGCCCTGAAAGCGCTCGAAGCGGTGCTCCTTGGTCATAACGTCGCCGCGGTGGAGCACCGTCATCAGCTCGCCCAGCTTATCCTGCCCCTTGCGGCTGGCTTCCAGCGAGCAGGAGGTCATGACCGGCTTAAAAAGATTCAGTTGCGCACGGACGCGCTTGGCATGAAGTTCCATCAGCAGCGCTCCTTTCCTATAAAATAAGAGCAACACACTTTATTATAGCATGTGCCGGAGGGGATGTAAATACACCTTACCGGGCGGAGACGATGCGCTTGCGCAGCAGCGGACAGAGCACCGCCGTGACGGCAATTTTGATGGCATCGCCGGGCAGGAAGGGCAGCATGCCCGCCCACAGCAGGGCGGAGGCGGTCATTCCCTTACCCATGTAGCCATTGAGGATCAGGGCCATGTAGGGCACGCCCACCGCGTAGAGCACCGCAAGACCGGCCACGCAGGCCAGCGCGATGCGCAGGGGAGAGGCGCTGCGGCGGGTGAGGGCGCCAATCACAGCGGCAGAGGGAATCAGCCCCAGCAGAAAGCCGAAGGTGGGCTGGAACACATAGCCGAAGCCGCCGCCGGCGGTGAAGATCGGCAGGCCCACCAGCCCCAGCGCCACATAGACCGCCTGACTCAGCGCGCCGCCGCCGGCACCCAGCAGGACGCCCGCCATAGCAGTGAAGAGGAATTGCAGCGTGATGGACGAGACGCCGAGGGGAATACGCAGGAATGCGCCCACAGCGGTTAAAACGGCGAACAGAGCGGTATAGACAAGCTTTCGTGCAGACATGAACAGCCCTCCTCAATCAGGAAAAAGATGAGGCCATGATACCCCGGAATGGCGGCAGCTGTCAAGCAGGTTGAGGATTTTTTACTTTACTGGCGGGGGAAAACGTGGTAATATGAGCCACGAATGAAGGGGGGCGGCAAAGTGGCAGAGGTCTATCATTTTGAAACAGTGGATTCCACCAACACGATGTGCAGGCGCCTGGCCATGGAGGGCGCGCCTGACGGCACGGCGGTGGTGGCGGCACGGCAGACGGCCGGCCGGGGCCGTATGGGCAGGCACTTTGAGTCGCCGGAGGGCATGGGGCTGTATCTGTCCATGCTGTGGCGGCCGGTGACATCACCGGAGGGACTGCTGCCCCTGACGGCAATGGCTTCGGCCAGCGCGGCGGAGGCTATCCGGCGTGTTACCGGAGCGGATGTGGGGATCAAATGGCCCAACGATCTGGTGCTGCACGGCAAAAAACTGGCGGGGATCCTGACGGAGAGCGCACTGACCGGCAGCGGGGGCGTCGCGTATGTGGTGATCGGGATCGGGGTCAATTTATGGCAGAAGCCTTCGGATTTTTCGCCGGAGGTGGCAAAGATGGCCACATCACTGGCGGCGGAGGGCTATGCCGTGGACCGGACGGCGTTGGAGACGGCGCTGACGGATGCGCTGCGGCAGGCGTTTCGCCATCTGTGCGCGCCGGAGACGTTTGTGGACGAGTACCGCAGGCTGTGCCTGACGCTGGGACGGCAGGTACGGATCGCGCCGGAGGATGAGACGGTGACGGCCCTGGATATTGACGGACAGTATGGCCTGACGGTACGGCGCGAGAACGGAGCGGTGGAGACCCTGCGCTGCGGCGAGGTGTCGGTACGGGGTCTATACGGCTATGCCGAGTAAGAAGGATCGGAAAAAGGAGTGTTGTTTTGTGAAGGAATTAGTGGAGTTGTTTCTGACGTTTGCCAAGGTGGGCGTTATGACCTTCGGCGGCGGCATGGCCATGCTGCCGATCTTGCAGCGGGAGGTGGTGGAGAACAAAGGCTGGGCCACCGATGAGGAGCTGACGGATTATTTTGCCATCGGGCAGTGTACGCCGGGGATCATTGCCGTGAACACCGCCACGTTTATCGGACAGAAGCAAAAGGGCGTGTGGGGCGGCATCGTGGCCACGTTGGGCATTGTGTTTCCGTCGCTGCTTATCATTACGGCGCTGGCGGGGCTGATTACCAGCTTTTCCCATCTGGAGTGGGTGCAGAACGCCTTCGCCGGAATCCGGGTGTGCGTGTGCGTACTGATTTTTAATGCAACGCTGAAGCTGTGGCAGGGCGCGGTAAAGGATGTATGGGGCGCGCTGATTTTTGCGGCGGTGCTGGCCGCGTCGCTGCTGACCGAGGTTTCGCCGGTGCTGTTTGTGCTGGCCGCCGCTGTGGCGGGCGTCGTGATCCGCTGTGTGGGAGGTGGGAAGAAATGATCTGCCTGAAGCTGTTTTATGAGTTTTTCAAGACGGGACTGTTTGCCATCGGCGGCGGTCTGGCTACGCTGCCGTTTCTCTCGGACATGGGGGAGCGCACCGGATGGTTTACCCAGGCGCAGCTGGCGGACATGCTGGCGGTCAGCGAATCCACACCGGGGCCGGTTGGCGTGAACATGGCCACCTATGTGGGGTTTGAGTCGGCGGGCGTGCCGGGGGCGGTGATTGCTACGCTGGGACTGGTCACGCCGTCCATCATTGTGATCCTGATCGTTGCCAGTTTCCTGAAAGCATTCCGCACCAACAAGTATGTGGATGCGGCATTCTATGGGCTGCGGCCTGCTTCTACCGCCATGGTTGCCTCCGCCGGTATCGGCGTGGTGCTGCTGAGTCTGGTGAATACTGCTGGGGTGGGACTGGCGATCTTCCGGTGGAAGGAAATCGCGCTGGCAGCGGTGATTCTGGTGCTGACCCGGTGGGTTCCGGCAACCAAAAAGCTGCACCCCATTGTGTTCATCGGCGCGGCCGCCGTGGTGGGCGTGCTATTCCATTTCTGATGTTTCGTGCAAAGCACACTTTGTTTGCCCTACAAGGTGTGCTTTACTTTGTCTGATGTGTCAAATTGCCTGTTTTTATGGTGAAAATGTTATAATATTTGTCAGTTGTAATTTTTTGCGTGCTGTCGTATGATAAAATCAACTTACTATTGTTATGAGGGGGTCTATTCCTATGGAACAGTTGAAGGAACGCATCCGCCGAGAAGGCAAAGTCCTGCCGGGCAATATCATCAAAATCGATGGTTTTCTGAACCACCGGGTGGATACCAAGCTGCTGGGCGATATCGCGGATGAATTTGCCAAGTATTTTGATACCAGCAAGGCTACCGTGGTGCTGACCGCCGAAGCCAGCGGCATCGCATTGGCAACGGTGTGCGCCGAGCGGTACGGTGTTCCTATGCTGTTTGCTAAGAAGGCCAAAAGCGACAATATCGAAAGCGGCCTGATCCAAAGTGAGATCTACTCCTATACCTATAAGAAAAAAGTCACGCTGCTGGTGTCTCAGGAATGGCTCAGCGAGAATGACCGGGTGCTGATCATCGACGACTTTATGGCCAATGGTTACGCCATGGGCGGTCTGGTGGACATCGTGAAGAAGGCCGGCGCCCAGCTGGTGGGCATCGGCGTGGCGGTGGAAAAGGGGTTCCAGGGCGGCGGCGACAAGTTCCGTGCCATGAAGGACGTGCCCTATAAGGCGCTGGCTGTGATTGAATCCGCCAACGAGAATGGTATTACCTTCCGGGAGGACGACTGAGATGAAGAAAGTTCTGGTTCTGGATTTCGGCGGACAGTATAACCTGCTGGTGGCCCGCCGTGTCCGCGAATGCGGCGTGTACTGCGAGATCAAGTCCTTCCGCATGTCTATGGAGGAGATCCGTGCTTTCGCCCCCGATGCGCTGATTTTTACCGGCGGCCCCGCCACGGTGTTTGAGCCGAACGCTCCCATGGTGGACAAGGCGCTGTTTGAAATGGGCATCCCCGTGCTGGGCATCTGCTATGGCCAGCAGCTGATGATGCACCTGCTGGGCGGACAGTGCCGTAAGGCGGAGACCCGCGAATATGGCAAGGTGGAGCTGATCCATACCGCCTCCCCCTTGTTTGATAACGTACCGGAGAAGGCTGTCTATTGGATGAGCCACGGCGTGGAGGTGGAGCATCTGGCGCCCGGCTTTGAGGCGGTGGGCTTTACCGAGAGCTGCCGCCACGCGGCAGTGCAGTGCGCGGAAAAGAAGCTGTACGGCGTGCAGTTCCATCCGGAGGTGCTGCATACGGAGTACGGCACCCAGATTCTGAAGAACTTCCTGTACACCATTTGCGGCTTCGGTCCGGAGTGGACCATGGCCTCCTACATGGAGGAGGCGGTGGCCGAGTGCCGCCGCCAGATCGGCGATGGCCGCGTGCT
>CAKTGD010000062.1 GCA_934561335.1 uncultured Oscillospiraceae bacterium | reverse complement strand
CGCGCCGCCTATCCCAACGCCTACGAGGGCAAGGGCGACGGCCACACCATCGAGTTCGTGTGGAATGGCGAGAGCCACTTCATCACCGTCCCCGATCCCAAGGTGCAGCTGGCGGTGGGTACCCTGCAGGGCGTCATCGATCCGTACCTGAAGGAGAACGGCGGCGAGGTGGACTATATCCACGGCGACGATGTGACCCGCGAGCTGGGCTCCAAGCCCGGCAACATGGGCTTCCTGCTGCCCGCCATGGGCAAGGAGCAGCTGTTCAAGACCGTCATGGCTGATGGCGTGCTGCCCCGCAAGACCTTCTCCATGGGCCACGCGCAGGACAAGCGCTATTACATCGAGGCTCGTAAGATCGTCAAGTAAGCAACAATCGAACAGACAAAAAAGCGCCGCAGGGCGCTTTTTTGTCAGGAGGAAACCTATATGAAGAAGCCCCTGATCAACTTCAAAACGGCACGCATCATCGAGATCACCGCCATCGTGCTGATGATGCTATCCTTGCTTATGGCCGCAATGCTGGAATCGAAAAGCTTTGCCGGCGCGGCACTGCTTGCATGTCTGGCGATTTTTATCGTGACGGCGCTTTTCTTTGACCGGTGCCCTCACTGCGGACGGAATCTCGGCAGGGTATCCCTGCTGCGGGATGGCTACTGCCCCGGCTGCGGCGAGCCGCTGGATGAGGAGCCGCTGCCGCGCCATGTAGAGGAGGCGGCTCCGGCTAAGGTGAACCTCACCTTAGCCGTGGGGGAAAAGCGACCTGACGGCTATCATGAGGTGGAAACGGTGATGACGTGTGCCGCCCTGTGTGACAGCGTGATACTGGATCGAAATGCCGGGCCTTGGGACAAGCTGGTGTGTGAGCCGCCGGTAACAGAGCGGTCGGGAGACAACCTGTGCATGAAGGCGCTGCGTGTATTTTTTGAGGAGTTCGGGCCGAAGAAGGATTTCGTCACCATCAGGCTGCAAAAATGTATCCCCATGCAGGCGGGGCTGGGCGGCGGCAGCAGCGATGCGGCGGCGGTGCTGCGGGGGCTGCGGACGCTGTATGCACCGGACATGACCGATGCTCAGCTGGAGAAAATGGCGGAGAAGCTGGGCAGCGACGTACCGTTTTTTATCCGGGGCGGCACGGCACTGGCCACAGGCCGAGGCGAAAGGCTGGAAGCCCTGCCGGATATGCCGTCTTGCTGGCTGGTGATCGTCAAGCCGGAGGAGAGCCACTCCACCGCCGCCATGTACGCCGCTATCGACAACGCGCCGCACCGCGGCGGAAGCGGCAGCCAGATGGTGCCGGAGGGGCTGAAAAACGGGGATCTGTCCCGGATCGCGGCGGGGCTGTGCAACGATTTCCAGCAGGTGCTGCCGGAGGGCAGCGCGGTACCGGCCATTGTGAAGGCGCTGCGGCAGCAGGGGGCCCTGAACGCCCAGATGACCGGCAGCGGCAGCGCGGTATTCGGCCTGTTTCGCCGTCAGGAGGAAGCAGAGCTGGCCGCCAGTCTGCTGAAAGAGGACTTCCCGCAGACATTTTGTGTTTCAAAGGTATAATATGTGAGAAAACCGTCCATATTGTAGGAAAATTCCTGCAATAAGGACGGTTTTACTTATGAAACGATGGAAAAAATGGGAGCTGGCGCTGCTGTTGGGATTGTGCGCCGCCATGCTGTGGGGCGCGTGGGCCATGCAGCGTCAGGACGCTTTGGCGCAAAAGATGATCCGCCTGCACGTGATCGCCAACTCCGACAGCGCCGCCGATCAGGCGCTGAAGCTGGAGGTACGGGATAAGGTGCTGGACTTCGCAACCGCCGTTTTGCAGCAGTCTGCCGATATGGAGGAGGCGCAGGCGCGGCTTCAAGGGGCGCTGGACCGCATCGAAACCGTTGCCCGGCACGAGATTATGGCGCAGGGCTATGACTATGCCGTGACGGCGCAGCTGGCCAAGGCGGAGTTCCCCCTGAAGGAGTATGATGGGTTTTCCCTGCCCGCCGGGGAATACATGGCCTTGCGCCTGGTGATCGGCGAGGGGGCAGGAGAGAACTGGTGGTGCGTGGTGTATCCGCCGCTGTGTACCGCCGCAGTTGCGGATATGCCGCGCACGGCCATCGCCGCCGGACTCTCCGGCGAGGATGTAAGCCTCATCACCGAGGAAAATACCGGCTATGTGCTGCGCTTTCGCTCGGTGGAGCTGTGGGAGCGGCTGCGGCAGTATCTGGGAAAGCGGTAAACGCAAAAAGCGCACCGTTCTTCCGGTGCGCCTTCCGCTGCAAAAATGAAAAAGAGAGGGAAAAAGTAAAGAAAATTCAAAATCGTCTGCTTGCCTGCCTGACTTGCTTTCAAGCATACCGTATAAATTTGAAAAAATCTTGAAATGAATGTAACTTTTTTGTAAACCCGTAACCATTGCGGCCGATTTTTGGTGGATTATTGGTGTTTTCTGGAAAATGCGATACGCCCTGCCGCAATTGCGGCAGGGCGTATCTATATGATCGCGGGACTTACACAGCGCCGCCGCGCATAATATAACGGAAAATACCGCCAATGCACATCAGAGCTGTGACACAGGCAAGTGACACCGTGACATAGGCCAGTGCGGAAAACTGCGGAAACAGAAAACCAACGACCGTGCAGGCAAGGCACATCATAACGCCTGCGGCAACCAACAGCATATGCTTCATGGCAATACTCCTTTCAAAAAATGCACCGTTTTGTTCTTCCTTATAAATATAGTATAAGCGGAAAATCGGTAAACATCATTACGAAAGCATTGCACTTTGGTAACAGCTTTGGCTACAAATTGGTTACAGATGGAAAAGAGGGGACGGAAAGCCCTTTTCAGAGCTTCCCGTTCCCTCTTGCATCGGTGTTTTACAGCGCAGTTACACCACGGCAAAGAACTTGACCAGGAACAGGGCCGCGATGACATAGGTCAGCACGGATACCTCCCGGGCGCGGCCGGAGAACACCTTGATCACGGTGTAGGAGATCATGGCAAGGCCGATGCCGTGGCCGATAGAGCCGGAGATCGGCATGGCCAGCAGCATGATGAACACGGGAACGATCTGATCCAAATCCTCGAAATCCACGTTTTTCAGCCCCTGAAGCATCAGAATACCCACATAGATCAGGGCCGAGGAGGTGGCGGCGGCGGGAATAATGGCGGCCACCGGCGCGATAAACATACAGGCAAGGAACATAAAGGCGGCAGTCAGCGAGGTGAGGCCCGTGCGGCCGCCGGCCTCAACGCCGGACGCAGACTCGACAAAGGTGGTGACGGTGGAGGTGCCGCAGCAGGCGCCGGCCACGGTGCCGACAGCGTCAGACAGCAGGGCTTCTTTCATGTTGGGCATGTTGCCGTCCTTGTCGGTCATACCGGCGCGGGAGGCGGTGCCCACCAGCGTGCCGATGGTGTCGAACATGTCGATCATGCAGAAGGTGATGACAAGGCTGATGGCGGTAAACCAGCCGATGCGGAAAAAGCCGTTAAAGTCGAATTTAAACAGCGTGGCCGCGGCCATATCGTGGAAGGGCGGCAGGAACGAAGCACCTTCAAGAGAGGCGAAGGGGTTCACATGCAGGAAAATAAAGCTGCCGGCCCAGTAGATGACGGAAGCCACCAGCATGCCTGCCAGCACCGCAGCCTTGACGCCCTTTTTCGCCAGCAGGATGATCACAAACAGCCCGATAAACATGGTGACCACCGTCAGCACCATGGTGCTGTATTCAGCGCCCATGTGTTCTCTGATAACGCTGGGCGTCATGGCGCCGAAGAAGTCGCGCAGGACATAAAACGGACTGGTGTAGCCGTTGCCCTCGGCATAGATTCCCACGTTGGAGCCAAGACCGATATTCATCAGCATCAGGCCGATGGCAGGGCCGATTCCCAGACGGACTCCCAGCGGGATGGCGTGCACGATCTTGTCGCGGACGTTGAATACGCTGAGCAGCAGGAAAACAATGCCCTCCACCAGAATGATGCACAGCGCGGCCTGAAAGGCGCTGGTATAATCCGTGTTCAGCATGGCGGCAATGTTGCCGGCAACAACGGCAAAAAAGCTGTTCAGCCCCATACCGGGCGCCATGACAAAGGGCTTGTTGGCCAGAAATGCCATGCACACGGTTCCGATGGCACTGGCGATGCATGTGGCCAGAAAGACACCGTTCCAAAGCGGGGTACCAACGGCAAATCCGGTTAACAGATTGGGGTTCAGGGCGATGATGTACGCCATGGTCATGAAGGTGGTCAAACCGGCTAAAATCTCCGTCTTGACGGAAGTGCCGTTCTCCTTCAGATGGAAAAAGCGCTCCATTTGATATGATTCTCCTTTTCTCCTTGCAGCTACGAAGTCATTTTTGACAGCGTGCGTATATATCTTAACGCAAATTAACAGAAATTACAAGACTTTTTATTAGGCAGGCTAAAAATTTTTGCATAATGTAGAAGAATGGGCAAAAAATGTTGGTGCGGGCGCGCCGCAGATAAGGCAGGAGGAAAGCGCCGCCGACGCCGGAAGCAGAGCTGACCCCAACGCTGTTCCCGCTTGACATTGCGGGAAATCATCCGTATAGTAAAAGACGAACAGATTGCCAAGCATGACATTATCATAGGACGGTTTGAAGAAAGGAGCGATCGGTATGGTCAATCAGGAATACTATCGTCTGGGCACGGCGCCCTCGGTCATTCGCCAGCTGTTTGCTTACGGCCTTGCGCAGGCAAAGGTCGTGGGAGCGGAAAACGTATTTGACTATTCACTGGGAAACCCCAGCATCCCCGCCCCGAAAAAAGTAAATGAATCGATCCACAAAATCGTGGAGGAAACGCCCTCCATCAAGCTGCACGGATACTCCACGGCCCCTGGCTTTGATGAGGCGCGCACAGCCGTTGCCCGGGATTTGACCGCCCGCTTCGGTCTGAACGTAAAGGCCGACGAGCTGTTCTTTACCTGCGGCGCGGCTCCGGCACTGATTGCCGTTATCAAGGCGCTGCTTGCAGACGCCGACAGCGAGATTATGACGGTTGCTCCCTTTTTCCCGGAATACCGTCCCTTTGTAGAGGCCAACGGCGGCAAGCTGGTGGTGGTTCCTGCGGATACAGCGGCGTTCCAGATCCATCTGGACGAGGTGGAAAAGCGGATTACCGCCCACACGCAGGCTGTGATCATCAACTCGCCCAATAACCCATCCGGTGTGGTGTATACGGAAGATACCCTGAAGGGCCTGTCGGCGCTTCTGGCGCGTAAGAGCGCTGAATACGGGCATCCCATTTACATCATTGCCGACGAGCCCTACCGTGAGCTGGTATATGACGGGGTGGAGGTACCGTTCATCCCCTGCCTGTACAGGAATACGGTGGTTTGCTATTCTTATTCCAAATCCCTGTCCCTGCCGGGCGAGCGTATCGGCTATGTGTATGTGCCCGGCTTTGCCGACGACAGCGCCGCGGTGTATGCCGCCGTTTCCGGGGCGGCCCGGATCATGGGGCATGTCTGCCCGCCCACCCTGATGCAGAAGGTGGTCGAGCTTTGCGCCACCGAGCGGCCTGACCTGGCGGCTTATGACGAAAACCGCACGCTGCTGTACAACAGCCTGAGGGAAATGGGCTATGAATGTGCCAAGCCGGACGGTGCGTTTTACCTGTTTGTCAAGGCCCCCAATGGAGACGCCAATGCCTTCTCCGAAAAGGCCAGGCTGGCGCATAATTTGCTGGTCGTCCCCGCTGACGGCTTTGGCTGTCCCGGCTTCTTCCGCTTGAGCTATTGCGTGTCCAACGCTATGATCCGCCGCAGCCTGCCCGCCTTCAGGGCCATGATCGAATCGTACCGATAAGCGCTGCCATCGGCCGGTAAAGGATCCTTTCCAATTGATGATAGTGATTGATAATTGCCGTCTCCACAAGGAAACGGCAATTTTTTTCGCGATATTTAGGGAAATTTTCACTTGCAAAGAGCGGCGCAGACCAGTATAATATGATGCATATTTTTTATGAAAGAGGTGCTAAGGCATGAGTAAGGTATTCATTCCCGCCGGTTACAAAACACCGCTGTCTGTCTATGAAATGCAGCGTGCAATTGAGTTCATCAAGAGTAACTTTCAGGTCAATTTGGGTCAGGCGCTGAATCTGCGCCGGGTTTCCGCGCCCCTGTTTGTCCGCGAGGATTCCGGCTTGAATGATAACCTGAACGGTGTGGAGCGTCCCGTATCTTTCGATATCCCCGATGTAGGAGCCAACGGTCAGGTGGTTCACTCTCTGGCCAAGTGGAAACGTCTGGCTTTGAAGCGCTACGAGTTTAACGTGGGCAAGGGGCTTTTCACCGATATGAACGCCATCCGCCGCGATGAAGAGGTGGATAACCTGCACTCCGTCTATGTGGATCAGTGGGACTGGGAAAAGGTTATCTCCCGCGAGGATCGCACGGTTGACTACCTCAAGCAGACTGTCCGCGCAATTATCGGCGCGGTGGTTGAGACCAACGACGCGCTGCAAATTGCCTTCCCCAGCCTGCACACCAAGCTGGAGCGCGATGTATACTTTGTCACCACGCAGGAGCTGGAGGATCGCTGGCCCGACCTGACGCCTAAGGAGCGTGAGAATGCCATTTGCCGCGAGCATCACACCGTCTTTCTGATGCAGATCGGCGGCAACTTGAAGCGTTCCGGCAAGCCTCATGACGGCCGTGCCCCCGACTATGACGACTGGTCTTTGAACGGCGATATTCTGCTGTATAACCCGCTGCTGGACAGCGCCTTTGAGATTTCCTCCATGGGCATCCGGGTGGACGAGGCCGCCATGGACTATCAGCTGAACGCCCGCGGCTGTAACGACCGCCGTGAGCTGCCCTTCCACAAGATGCTGCTCAGCGGCCAGCTGCCGCTGACCATCGGCGGTGGTATTGGCCAGTCCCGTCTGTGCATGATTATGATCGGCACCTGCCATATTGGCGAGGTGCAGGCCAGCTTGTGGGACGAGTATACTGAAAAAACCTGTGCCGACGCCGGCCTCATGCTGCTGTAATGATAAAAGAATTCCTCTTGCCGGTGGGCAAGAGGAATTCTTTTATCATTCTTCACTTTTCAGCTCGTCCTCCAGCTGCTGCATGGCTTCCATCATGCGGTCAAAGCCGGAAAAATCACAGCTTTCCAAGCTCTCCTGCGCGTTGCGAAGCTCTTGCAGTAGGCTTTCGTTCATGGCGGTATATTGTCCGCGCTGCACCTGGCACCATGCACGCTGTGCATTGATGCTGCGCTGCAACTTTTCAATGGCCGCTGCCCGGAATTCCTCCGTGCGGCGGTGGGCATTGATCTCAATATCCGCAATGCGCTCCTTCAATCGGGCACATTCGCTGGCGGCTGCGCGCAAGGACTCGTTCTCGCGGCGCAGGGCGCTGTTTTGCGCCGTCAGCCCGGTTAGCTGGGACTGAGCCTCCCGCAGTTGGCTTTGCAGGGCTTTCAGCGATTCTTCCTCCTGCTTGCGCTGCTTTACGTGGGTGCGCAGGGTTTGAAGCGCCTGCTCCATCTGCTTATACTCGTCCTTGAGCTTGGTATTCTCGGCCTGCAGCGCCTCGATCTGCTCCCGAGATTCCTGCGCCGACTGTTCGATGTAATGAATCACATCCTCGCGGTCAAAGCCGCCGAACATGCACGTCTTAAAATTGGTGGTCATTTTGCGCATCCCTCCACGCCAGCGTTTTATCTTTATTTATTTAAAGATATCATAGTTACCGGGAAAAGACAACCGGAAAATTGAAAAAAGAAAAAGAGTCCCGGGGGCGAGAGTCTTTGCAACCATGCTTTTTTCTTGCATTTTCTGAGAATATGTGCTATACTATTTATCCAATCCGCAGAGAGGAGTGACTTGCCATGGCAAAAAGCGGCGGAATGAAAACCGCGGCACAAAACCGCAAAGCGTTTCACGACTACTTTGTGGAAGATCGCTGCGAAGCGGGCATCGAGCTGGCCGGTACCGAGGTCAAGTCCATCCGGGGCGGACAGCTGAACCTGAAAGACAGTTACTGCGCCGTGACAAAAGAGGGAGAGCTGATGGTGTATAACATGCACATCTCCCCCTATGATAAAGGCAATATCTTTAACCGTGATCCTGACCGGCCAAAGCGCCTTTTGATGCACAAGCGAGAAATCCGCAAGCTCCACGAGGCGCAGAAGCTGGACGGATATGCCCTGATTCCCCTGAGCGTTTACTTCAAAAACGGCCTTGTCAAGGTGGAGCTTGGGGTCTGCAAGGGTAAGAAAAACTACGACAAGCGGCAGTCTATTGCCGAGCGCGACGCCAAGCGGGAAATGGACCGCGCCAGACGTGAGCGCTATTGATACAAAGGAGGATCTTATGGAAAATAATCCCATTGTCACCATTGAGATGGAGGATGGCAGCGTCATTACGGCGGAGCTGTATCCCGATGTGGCGCCCCAGAGCGTGTACAATTTTATCTCTTTGGCCAACAGCGGCTACTATGACGGCCTGATTTTTCACCGCTGCATTTACGGCTTTATGATTCAGGGCGGCTGCCCCAAGGGCGACGGTACCGGCGGCCCCGGCTACTGCATCAAGGGTGAGTTCAAGTCCAACGGCTTCAATAACGACCTGCGCCATACCCGCGGCGTGCTGAGCATGGCCCGTACCATGATCCCGGACAGCGCCGGCAGCCAGTTCTTCATTATGCATAAGGATGCACCTCATCTGGACGGCGAATACGCCGCTTTCGGCATGGTGATCGACGGTATGGATGTAGTGGATGCCATTGCTTCCGCGCCGCGCAATATGATGACCAACAAGCCTAAAAAGGATCAGCGCATGGCCAAGGTGCGGGTGGACACCAAGGGTGTTGACTATCCTGCACCGGAAAAGCTGGCAGAGCGGTAATCTTTCAAGAAAACGAAACGGTTTCAATTCCCCGGTTTTCCCTCTCCCGCCCGGTTTTGGGCGGGCTATATGGGGGCGTACTGGTTTCGACGGGGGTGTGGAGACCGGATAAGCGGGCGGTGGCGCCTGACCACCATACAACGGGCA
>CAKTGD010000061.1 GCA_934561335.1 uncultured Oscillospiraceae bacterium | reverse complement strand
CTACAAGGCTCTGACCGTTACCTCCGCCATGAAGGGTCTGTATCCCGCTACCTATGACACCCTGACCGATGTCATTGTCAACGGCAACTGGGAGAAGTACTCCGGCAAGATCGACACGCTGGGCCTGGTGTCCGCTGACGATCCCACTGCCAACTACGTCCAGATCCCCATGGAGTCCACCCAGTGGGCTGATGGTGCGTTCACCCAGGACGACTACAAGGCTCTGGTGAAGGCTATGTTCGACGGCACTCTGACCGTCAGCAACGACATCACCAAGGCTGCCAAGGACTTTGCCACCGTCATCACGCTGGACGATCAGGGCAATATCAAGTAAACATACCGTTACAAAAAAGTGCAGGGGCCGCGGCCTCTGCACTTTTTTTGCGCCAACGGGACATACAATACCGCGCGGAGGGGGTTGCGCGCACCATCTACCCGCAATAATCGCCGTTTTAACAGCATCAGAGGAAGGGGGCCACAGGCCCTCTTCCTCTGATAAAAGGGAGATATGGAGAAAAAGAATCGCGTAACAATCAGGCCTTCAGGCACTCCAGCGTCACGCGGCTCATACCGGCCACGCCATAGCGCATGACATTTTCATCAAAGACGATCTTACCGTTGTGCAGCGAAACCATGTCCTCGCCCCGGCCTGCTTCGATCATCATAAAGGCGGAGGGCGTCCCGGTCAGCTTACCGAAGAAGCTGAAATCCTCACTGCCGGTGAAGGGCCGCTCAAGGTGGGTCACCTTGTCACCGCCCAGCTCGTCTGTGACCGCCCGCTCCACCAGATCGATCATGGCGCCGTCGTTATACTGGAGCGCATAGCCCTCCTCCAGATTCACCTCGATCTCGCAGTTGAAGGCGATGCCCAGTCCCTTGCAGATACGGTTGACCTCCGCGATGGCGGTGTCACGCGCCGCGTCGCTGAAGCTGCGCAGCACTGCCACCATCCGGGATTCGCCGGCGGTGATGTTCACCGCGCTGCCGCCGGACATGGTGCCCACCGTCAGCACGGCGGAATCCATGGGGTCGATGCGGCGGGAAACCACGGTCTGCAAAACCGTAATCAGATACCCGGCGCAGGCAATGGCGTCATTGGCGGTGTGGGGAGCCGAACCGTGGCCGCTCTTGCCGTGTACGGTGATGTGGAACAGATCCACCGCGCTGGTGAAATAACCCTTGTACAGCTGCATCCGGCCCACGGTGTCATTCTCGGAGGGGACCACATGCGTGCCGAAGATGGCGTCTACATGGGGATTTTCCATCACACCGGCCGCCACCAGCGCCCGAGCGCCGCCGGGCATCTTATCCTCGCTGGGCTCGAAGATGAATTTCACCGTCCCGGCGAACTGATCCCGCATGTGGCACAGCGTTCTGGCAATCCCCAGCAGCATCGTGGTATGCAGATCATGACCGCAGGCATGCATAACGCCCTGCGTCTGGCTGGCAAAGGGCAGCCCGGTCTCCTCCTGTACCGGCAGGGCGTCGATATCGGCGCGCAGCGCCACGCACTTGCCCGGCCCCTTTCCGCCGTGAAGCAGGCCCACCACGGCGGTGGGCAGGGGCTGCTGAATCTCGTCCACTCCCATTTTTTCCAGCTCCTGCCGAATGAGGGCGCTGGTGCGCACCTCCGTCATGCCGGTCTCCGGATGAGCGTGGATGTCACGCCGGATGGCCACCAGATCATCGAAAATACGATCCACATACGACTTGATCTCAGACATTTTCAATACCTCACTTCTCAAAATCACTTTCGTTTACAATTTACAGCCGGCTGCACATCACGCCGGTCACCGGCGCGGAGGTGATGGACAGGTTGGGGGTCAGGCATGCTGCTTGTTGCCTTACGCCTTTGTGTGCAAAAAAAGCGGCTCCGTCCCTTGAAAGACGGAGCCGCCTGATGCCGCTTTTTCAAAGCTGTGTGGTCCCTGTTCAGACCGGCCGTCTTTCCGTATGGGTGTAAAAATAAGTATACCAAAAGGAACCCTCAAACCAGAGAGCTTCCGCGACATAATAGGAGACGGCGCACTTTCCTGCCACAGGGGTCATCGTCTTGCTCGAACAGGTCATGGTGCGTCTCCTTTCCACCGCGGTCATAACGGCTTTCATTCCAGATTGTGGCTATTTTATCACTTCAAACTGCAAAAGTCAAGAGCTGTTTTGGAGAGGAACTGCGGCAGGGGGGGAGAACCCCTCCGGCGGCGGGTATTTTCGATGACCTCGGCGGAAAATGGCAATTTACAAACCGCGCTGCTTCTGTTACCATGTATCATGTTGAAACGAGAGCAGCTGCTCCGCGGCACGCGGCGCCTTGCGCGGCCCTTGGAAGGGTCCGCCATGACCGCACGCAAAAAATCATCTGCCTGAGAGGAAATGAGCGCCATGAATCTGCACGAAATCACGGATTTCAATGCCCCTGAACTGGATGTTTACGCCCGCTTGACGGAAAATCAGCTGGTAAACCGGGCCGACCCCGCGCAGGCTCTGTTCATTGCAGAGAGCCCGCTGGTCATTGGCCGTGCGCTGGATGCCGGCTGCGTGCCGGTGTCTTTCCTGATGGAGAGCAGGCATGTGGCGGGAAAAGCGGCGGAGCTGTTGGCGCGGTGCCCTGCGGAGATACCGGTATACGCGGCGCCCTTGGCGGTGCTGGAGCAGTTGACCGGCTTCAAGCTGACCCGGGGGATGCTGTGCGCCATGCGCCGCCCTCCGCTTCCCACGGTAGAGCAGGTCTGCGCCGGCGCCCGCCGTGTGGCGGTGCTGGAAAACGTTATGAACCCCACCAATATCGGGGCCATTTTCCGCAGTGCCGCCGCGCTGAATATGGATGCCGTGCTGCTGAGCACCCAGGGCAGTGATCCGCTGTACCGCCGGGCGGTGCGGGTCAGCATGGGCACCGTTTTTCAGGTCCCGTGGACTTACTTTCCGGAGACGTCATGGCCGGAGGAAGGCGTGGCGCTGCTGCGGCGTTTGGGCTTTAAGACCGCCGCCATGGCGCTGCGGGAGGATTCGCTGTCCATCGATGACCCCGGCCTGCTGGCCGAGGAGAAGCTGGCTGTGGTGCTGGGAACGGAGGGAGACGGTCTGGCCGCCGGAACGATCGCCCGGTGTGATTATACGGTGCGCATTCCCATGGCCCACGGGGTAGATTCGCTGAATGTGGCCGCCGCCAGCGCCGTGGCCTTCTACCAGCTGGGAAAGCGGTAAACACAGGAAAAATGACCGTCCGCCGGGACGGTCATTTTTTGATGCCTGCGCTTACACCGTGCCGGAGATAACCAACGAGGAAACACCGGGATCCACCGTGTATATCCCGGTGGCGGCATTGCGGGTAATGGCGGCGGCGGGCACGGTCAGCGCGCCTGCCACGGTGGCGAAAGCGCCGGTGGCGGCATCATAGGTGTAGTGAACCCCCTCAGTCCACAGTGCGCCGTTGAATCGAACCGCCAGATTGCTGAGAACGGGGTCAAAGGTGTCGGTGATCACCAGATCGTCGGCGGCGGTGGCGGCGGTATTGCCCCGATTCTGCAAGGTCAGCGTATACGTCAGGGTTCCATTTTCGGTTACGGTGGCGGGGCTGATGCTCTTGCCGATGGTCAGCTGCGGCGCAGCCTGGGCGCTGATCGTTGCTGTGGCGGTAACCGGGTTTACCAGTCCGCCGCCGGTAAGGGAGACGGTGTTGACAATGCGGCCTTCCGCGTCCGGCGGCGCGTATTCGTTGACGGCGGCAGAATACACCAGCACAGCGTTACCGCCTGCCGGAACGCCGATGCCCGTCACGGTCAGCGGCGCCGTGGCGGCAACGGTGGGCGTCGGCTGCAAAACGCCGTTGACGTAGTACAGCAGCGACCCGGCTTTATAGGTCATGGGATAGAGGGTGCCGCCGTTAAAAAGATAGCCGCCCAGTGTATCGCTCAGCGTCAGAGCTGTCAGCGCACTGCCGCCGGAATTGACCAGCGAGACCACGAAGGTGGTGTCGCCCCCGGTGGTATAGGTGCTATCTACGGCGGCCTTGGCGGCGGTCAGCACCTCCACCAACTCGCCGACTGCGACGTTGGAAAGAGTGGTGATGCCGTTATAGGACAAAGCCGCCTGATTGGTAATGGTTGCCATGGCAAACCTCCTGAAAAAATGCAGACTACAGACGGCAGCCGGAAAACAGCACACCGCCCGCGTTCCATTCTATGTCGGAACCGCGTGCGGTGTGTTTGCTGTTTATTGCCGTCTGGCTGTCCGGTACTCGTCACCCGGCCGCCAATAGGGACACTGGGCGCTCCGGTTGGTGAGAAAGCGCACCATTTCGTCCTCATCCAGATCCATTTCGCAGATGTAGTCGTCATAGGTCTCGTCGTAGCTGTAATATACACAGCTTTCGCATTTATCCAACGTCTGCCGCCCCCTTTCTGCCGCCGTTATGCAGTTATTATACGGCGCCATGGGCTGGCCCGTCAAGTCAAAGTAAGAACTCATCCAACATGGCGGGGCGCATGATGGAAACCTCATAGGCGGTGCGCTCGGTGGTGGTGCCGTCCTCGGTCTTGGTGTAAGTACGGCTCTGGACGCGACCCTCCACAGTGAGCCGCTGGCCGGTGGTCATGGCCGCCGTCTGCTGGGCTACCGCGCCCCAAGCGATGCAGGGCAGATAATCCGCCCGGCCATATCGCCGGTTCACCGCCAGGATCATGTCGCAGATCTCTCGTCCCAGCGGCGTGCGGCGCAGCACCGGCGGCTTGCACAGCACGCCGGAGAGCTGGATCAGGTTCAGCGGTGTGTCGCCGCCTGCCTCCAGCACGTGGGCAAAGACGGAGATTACCAGCCGGCTGCCCTGCCCGCTTTTGTTGTTGTATGAGCGCAGCTGCCCCAGGACCGTCACGATCCGGCCTATATGCAGGGGGACGGTGGCCAGCAGCGGCGCGGAAACGATGACCGGCAGCTTGTCCGTAAGGCCGCTGAGCCGCTCAACGCTCAGCGTAAACTTAAAGAAGGAAAGTCCATGATTGGTGTGGCTGAATAGGGGCTCGCTGTCCACTGTGCCGCACAGCTGCACCCGGTTGAAATTATTCTCCATGTGCTCCACCTCGTTTGTTGATATGCCACAGCCTATGCGCCGCAGGAAAAGAATATGCTTTTCAAACCGCGGATTTTATGGCATAATAGCTCCAAAGGAGTGATGACCATGCGATATAAGGGAAAGGTCTACCGTCCGCCCAGCGAGGCGTACAGCCTGATCGTACAGGTGACCTACGGGTGCAGCCACAATCGCTGCGCTTTCTGCGATATGTATGATGACAAGCGCTTTTCCATGCGGCCCATGGAGGAGATTCGTGAGGATTTTGAGGCGGCCCGTCAGCTGTACCGCCGAGTCGAGCGGGTCTTTCTGGCGGATGGCGACGCCATGATGCGGAAAACTGACGATCTGGTGCAGATTCTCGGCCTTGTGTACGGTCTGTTTCCGGAGTGCCAGCGCGTTACCTGCTATGCCTCGCCCGCCAGCTTGCAGGTAAAGTCGGAGGATGACCTCCGGCTGCTGCGCGCACGGGGGCTGCAAATGGTATATATGGGGCTGGAATCCGGCTGCGACGCGGTGCTGGAGCGGATGCAGAAAGGCCATACCGCCGCCGCCATCGTGGCGGCAGGACAGAAGGCGCGGCGCTGCGGCCTTGCCCTGTCGGTAACGGCCATTTCGGGGCTTGGCAGCACGGAGCTGTGGCGCGAGCATGCCGTTGGCACGGCGCAGGCGCTCAGCGCCATGAAGCCGGAGTATATCGGCCTTCTGACGCTGATGGTGGAGCCGGGTACGCCGCTGGAGCAATGGGTCAGGGCGGGGGAATTCACCCTTCTCAATCCCGCCGAGGTGCTGAAGGAGACGGAGCTTCTGCTGCAAACCATTGACGCCGAGGGCAGCGTGTTCCGCATGAACCACGCCAGCAATTATCTGACGCTGAAGGGCACGCTGAACCGCGACCGTCAGGCCATGCTGGAAAAGGTGCAGGCCGGACTGAACGGCGCGGGGCTGAAGCCGGAATTCCTGCGGGCGCTGTAAAGTAAAATTTTTAAAATCGAAAATTCCCTCTTGACAACCCGGGAGGAACGTGTTACAGTACGTCCATAATTAAAAAGCAAACCGTTGAGTGAGAAGAGTATCCGTGCAGGAAGCTTTCAGAGAGCCGCGTATCTGGTGGGAGCGGGGCAGTGGAATGTACGGTGAATGGACTTACGAGGGCGGGGAGAAAGCTCAGACAAAGGAGCGAGTAATACCCGACGGCAGCCGCGGCCGTTATCCCGGCGGAGCGCATGGTGGTGCGTGCAGAGCGGGCGTTTTGCCAATTTGGGTGGTACCGCAGATTTGTTTTTTTCAATCTGTCCCATGGAAGAATTTCCATGGGACAGATTTTATTTTTGCAACAAAACTTTACAAATAAAAGGAGAAACGACCATGAAAGAGCTGAAAGACAGAAACATTCCCTACAAAATCTATCTCTCTGAAGATGAGATGCCCAAATATTGGTACAATGTCCGGGCCGATATGGTCAACAAGCCTGCGCCGCTGCTGAACCCCGGTACGCTGAAGCCCATGACCGCCGAAGAGCTGGGCGGCGTGTTCTGCGCAGAGCTGGTCAAGCAGGAGCTGGACGACACCACCGCCTACTTTGAGATTCCCGAGGATATCCGCAATTTCTACAAGATGTACCGGCCGTCCCCGCTGGTCCGCGCCTACTGCCTGGAGGAAAAGCTGGGCACTCCCGCAAAAATTTACTATAAGTTCGAGGGCAACAATACCTCCGGCAGCCACAAGCTGAACTCCGCCATTGCTCAGGCGTATTACGCCAAGCAGCAGGGCCTGAAGGGCGTCACCACCGAGACGGGCGCCGGCCAGTGGGGTACGGCGCTGAGCATGGCCTGCGCCTATCTGGGGCTGGACTGCCGCGTGTTCATGGTGAAGTGCTCCTATGAGCAAAAGCCCTTCCGCCGCGAGGTCATGCGCACCTACGGCGCGAATGTGACCCCGTCCCCCTCCAACACCACCGAAGTGGGCCGCAAGATTCTGGCGGAGTTTCCCGATACCACCGGCTCTCTGGGCTGCGCCATCAGCGAGGCGGTAGAGGCCGCCACCTCCCGTGAAGGGTATCGCTATGTGCTGGGCAGCGTGCTCAATCAGGTGCTGCTGCACCAGTCGGTCATCGGCCTTGAGACACAGTCCGCGCTGGAGAAGTACGGCATCAAGCCGGATATCATCATCGGCTGCGCCGGCGGCGGCTCCAATCTGGGCGGCCTGATCTCCCCCTTTGCAGGCCAGATGCTCCGCGGCGAAGCGGACTACCGCATTATCGCGGTGGAGCCTGCCTCCTGCCCCAGCCTGACCCGCGGCGTATTCAAGTACGATTTCTGCGACACCGGCATGATCTGCCCCATGGCCAAGATGTACACGCTGGGCAACGGCTTCATTCCTTCGGCCAACCACGCCGGCGGCCTGCGTTACCACGGCATGAGCGCGATCGTCTCCCAGCTCTATCACGACGGCTATCTGGAGGCGCGCAGCGTGGAGCAGACCAGCGTCTTTGAGGCGGCGGAGTTTTTCGCCCGCTGCGAGGGTATCCTGCCTGCGCCCGAGAGCAGCCACGCCATCCGTGTTGCCATTGATGAGGCTGTGAAGTGCCGCGAAACCGGCGAGGAAAAGACCATTGTGTTCGGCCTGACCGGTACCGGCTACTTCGATATGGTGGCCTACGGCAAGTACAACGACGGCGAGATGGGCGACTATATTCCCACCGACGCGGATCTGGCCCGCGGCTTTGCCACCATCCCCAACTTCCCCGGCAACGAATAAAGGGACGAAAATAGCAGGAAATGGCAGGGATGCATGAAAGCCCCTGCCATTTCCTCCTGCTGAAGGCCGCCCGCCTTCAACGGGTGACACATCGCTTCAACGCCCGATCTGGTCTTACTATATTATAAAAAACTGGTATTTGCAATAATACCAGTTCGCTGTTATGATGAGGGCATCTTAGGAGAAGGAAGTGTTTCCCATTAAGCAGAAAAGCATCAATAAGCTGACCGCGCTTGGCATGATGAGCGCGCTGGTTTTCGTCAGCAACTACCTGCGAATCACCATGCCTATTGCCATCGGCGGGCGAACCTCTTTTACGCTGGCCAACATTATGTGCTGCCTTTCCGGTCTGTTGTTCGGGCCTGTGGGCGGCGTGGCGTCCGGCCTCGGGTCTGCCCTGTACGACCTGACCAACCCCGCCTTTGCAGCGGAATGCTGGATCACCTTTATTACCAAGGGCATCATGGGTCTGGTGGCCGGTCTTGCCATGAAGGATCGGGCGACCCCCAAGTACGGCCGCTGCACGGCTGCTGCCGCATTGGGATGCCTTGCCTATTACATCCTCTACTTTTTCAAGTCCTTTGCCTATGACGGACTGCTTCTCGGCGGCCTGACGGTCTCCGTGGCTGCCGCCGCACTGGTTTTGAAGATCCCGGCCTCTCTTTTCAACGGCGCGGTAGCCATCATTATTGCGCCGCCGCTGTGCCTCGCCCTGCGCAAGGCGCTGCAAAAGGCCAGCCTCCAGTTGCCGTAATGCACCGCTGCCAATAGGCTGACAGGTGTACGCCGCCATAAGGGCCTTTTCCATACTGCCTCGGTCGATCGTCGGCCCTGGTGCTTGAATACAATGTTTCAGACATAGCTTGCGCGCTTCTCACAGAATGTTGTGGTCACCTCATCCTGTAAAGAGCGTGCAAGCTATGTCTTTTTATATCGGTTTAATTTTGCATAGCCTGCCACTGCCGCTTTTCATGATAAGGGAGCGGGAACCGCGCCGGGCAGAGAAAAGGACAGCGTGACTTTCGTCACGCTGTCCTTAAACCTTATATACTTGTCTTACGTGCCCTTTGCAGGATGCTCTCTTACTTGTCGTACATCTCGATGAGCTTCAGCAGGTGCTCGTAACGGGCTTTGGCCTCGTCCTCGTTGCGCTTGAAGAGAACCTCAGCACGCTCGGGGAACTCGCGGGTCAGGCGGGAATAACGGGCCTCGTTCATCAGGAAGTCCTGATAGCCGCCGGCGGGCGCCTTGGAGTCCAGGGTGAACTTCTTCTCGCCCTC
>CAKTGD010000060.1 GCA_934561335.1 uncultured Oscillospiraceae bacterium | reverse complement strand
GCTGGCGCTCTTTTCCGAGGCCGGCGGCACCGACGCAGCAGACGATAAGCTGCTGCTGGCATAAGCTTTCCGACAAGTGTTGCAAAATAGCATGCCCCCGGCTCTGCCGGGGGCATGCTATTTTGTCGATGCGTCCGGTACCGCGCAGAAAAGTACGCACCCAACGCGCCAAGCCATTGGTGATACGGTAAATATTCCCTGTGAGCCTTTCCTTGTCGTTGGGAATAAGGGACGGCACTTCCCGGCTATCCCGCCCCTGGGCCCGGCCATTGTCGAAGCCGTAGGGTGCTGGGCCGCCGGGCCATGCGCCCAGCGCCGCGCGGCGGTAATAGTTGTCCCGCACGCGTTCCGCGGTGGTCGCCCGCAATCTCGCCATGCAGGCGGCATAGATCCTTTCCCTATGCGTTTTTCCACTTGGTGAGGCGAGAAAGGGAAAGCGCAGGATCTTCCGTTGATGGGTATCGCCGCAAATCCTGCAAGCCCTTGCTCCGCAACGGCTTCAAGTCGTTACCGACAGAGACTCCCTGGACTGGAAGGATTACGACGCGGACACTATCTATCAGCGGGTCACCTCTAAGATACGGCCCGGAAGCATCGTGCTGTTCCACAATGCCGCGCTGCACACACCGGAGGCCCTGCCCGCCATCCTTACCTGTCTCATTAACGATGGCTATACCATCGTCCCTATCTCTCAGCTCATCCTCCCCCTGCCCTACACCATCGACCACACGGGGCGGCAGTTCGCGGCGGAAGCTCCGGCTGAAAAAACGTCTTAAAAAAGTCGCTCAAGGTAATGCCTTGAGCGACTTTTCCGATAGTCTATTATACCATACCCAGAATTACCGGGAAGCAGCAGCTTCATGAGGCTTATATACCCGCCGCTCCAGCGCAAAAATCCTGTCGCTGAATTCACCCACGGACAAGCCCTCCAGCGTCTCGCGGTAAATCTCCATGCGGCTGTCGATACTGTCCATCTGGGAGAGAAGCTCCGCTTCGGCAAAGAGGGGGCGCACAGCGGCGCCAAACTCCGGCTCGCCGTGGTGGGAGAGAATCATGTGCTGCAGCAATGTGGTCTTATCCTCGGGGAGCCCCAGCTCCCGCGCCGCTTCGGCCACCTCCTGTGCCCCCATCACCAGATGGCCCAGCAGCTGTCCCTTTACGGAATAGCCGGTCACAAGGCCCAACTCGGAGAACACAAACTCTTTTGCCTTGGCAAAGTCGTGCAGCAGCGTTCCGGCCAGCAGCAGATCACGGTCAATGACCGCATGATACTGATCTGCCAGAAAGTCCGCCATGGTCAGCATATCCACAGTATGCATCAAAAGGCCGTGGAGGAAACCGTGGTGAACGCTTTTGGCAGCGGGAATCTGCTGAAAATCCGTCAGGTGCCGCCGCAGCATGGCGCGGCAAACCGCCTTGTAGTCTGCGTCCTCCATACTGTCCACAATGGCGTTGACCCGTTCCAGATAACGGTCTGCATCAACAGGCGCCACCGGCACCAGCGTGCTCAGATCCACCCGGTCGTCCTCTGTGCGCAGCCGGATACGGTCAATGACGATCTGCGGTGTGCCCCGGTATTCCGATACGGTTCCCCGCAGCTTGATCACCTTTCCCTCGTCCGCCGCACCGACAGGCCCGGTATAGTCCCACACCTTGGCGTCGATCACGCCGGAGACGTCCGACAGCGACGCACTCAGAAAAGGCTTTCCTGCCGCCGTTGTCTTGGGAAAGGCGCCTCTCAGGATATAGAAGCCCTCTACCTCGTCGCCGCTGCGCATGTCAGCGATCCGTTTATTATACTCCATATTTTCATCCTTTCCGCAGCGATTCTTCTGCACCGCCAGATGTCCGTCACACGCCGGGACTGCCGCCGGGTTACGGTTACTTTGCCTGCTTCATGCTGAGGCTGATGCGTTTTTTCTTCTCGTCCACGTCCAGCACCACTACCTTTACCACATCTCCCACCGATACCGCCTCAGAGGGATGGCGGATAAATTTGTTGGACACCTGCGAGATATGCACCAGTCCGTCCTGATGAACGCCGATGTCCACAAATACGCCGAAGTCGATAACGTTGCGGACGGTACCGGTCAGCTCCATACCGGGCTTCAGGTCCTTCATCTCCAGCACATCGGTGCGGAGGATCGGCTTGGGCAGCTCGTCGCGGACATCACGTCCCGGCTTGAGCAGCTCTGATACAATATCCCGCAGGGTAGGTACACCCACGCCCATAGCGGCCGCCGCCTTTTCCTCGCCGTAGTCCTTCACGCGCTGAGACAGGTCAGAAATCTGGCCGCTGCACACATCCTCCATGGTGTGACCCGTCAGTCCCAAAAGCGCCTTGGCGGCATCATAGCTCTCCGGGTGAACGGCGGTGTTGTCCAGCACACTGCGGCTCTCCGGCACCCGCAGGAAGCCGGCGCACTGCTGGAAGGCTTTAGGCCCCAGCTTAGGCACCTTTTTGATCTGGGCGCGAGAGGTAAACGGGCCGTTCTCCTCCCGGTAGCTTACCACGTTTTTCGCCGTGGTGGCATTCAGCCCCGCTACCCGCTGCAAAAGAGAAGGCGAGGCCGTGTTGATATCCACGCCCACGGCGTTGACGCAGTCCTCTACCACGCCGCCCAGCGCCTCGTCCAGCTGTTTTTGGGGCATGTCGTGCTGATACTGCCCCACGCCAATGGCTTTGGGATCGATCTTCACCAGCTCCGCCAGCGGATCCTGCAAGCGCCGGGCGATGGACACGGCGCTGCGCAGGTTCACATCGTACTGGGGAAACTCCTCTGCGGCCAGCTTGCTGGCCGAGTACACAGACGCGCCCGCCTCAGAGACGATCATATAGCTGACGCAAGCACCCTTCTCGTTCACCTGCCGGATCAGTTCCACCGCCATCTGCTCCGTTTCACGGCTGGCGATGCCGTTGCCGATGGCAATATGCGCTACGCCGTGCTTGACGATAAGCTTGGAAAGGGTGGCGATGGCCTCTTTCTTCTGCCGCTCGCCATAGGTAGGATAGACCACGGCGGTATCCAGTACCTTGCCGGTAGCGTCCACCACCGCCACCTTGCAGCCCATGCGGTAGCCGGGGTCAAGGCCCATGGTGACCTTGCCCTTTACCGGCGGCTGCATCAAAAGGGGCTTCAGATTCAGGGCAAACTGACCGATGGCGCCCTCATTGGCCTGCTCGGTCAGCGCGGAGCGAACTTCCCGTTCCAAAGAGGGATAGATGAGCCGGTCATAGGCATCCTCACAGGCAGCCTTGACAAATTCCATGGCCGCCGATCCGGGCTTGACCACCGCTCGGCGCATCATTGGAAGGGCCGCGTCACGATCCAGCAGCACCGTGACGGAGAGATACCCCTCCTTCTCTCCCCGGTTTACGGCCAATATCTGATGCCCAGCCAGCTTAGGCAGCGGCTGATCAAAATCATAGTACAGCCGATAGACGCTGTCCTCCTCCCCGGTCGCCAGGCTCCGCAGATGCCCCTGCCGCATCAGCAGACCCCGGAGCGCCTTGCGGATCTCCGCATCGTCGGAGAGCATCTCGGCAATGATATCGTTGGCCCCCTGCAAGGCGTCGGCCACGGTCTCCACGCCCTTTTCCGGGTCGATGTATTCCCCGGCGGCCTTCTCCGGTACAGGGCAATCCCGCTCCTGCGCCAGCAGCAGCTCTGCCAGCGGCGCAAGCCCCTTCTCCCGGGCCACGGTAGCGCGGGTACGGCGCTTTTGCTTATAGGGCCGATAAAGATCCTCCACCTCCGCCAGCGTGGCGGCGCTGTCGATGGCGGCGGCCAGCGCTTCGGTAAGCTTCCCCTGCTCATCAATGGCTTTTTTCACCGTCTCGCGGCGCTCAGCCAAATTGCGGAGATAGCCCAGCCGCTCTTCCAGCGTCCGCAGGGCGGTATCGTCCATGGCGCCGTGCAGCTCCTTGCGATAGCGGGCAATAAAGGGGATGGTATTCCCCTCGTCCAGCAGACGCACCACGTTTTCCACATGCTGCGGATTTTTATCAAGCTCTTGGGCAAGGGTCTGAATAATATCCATACTAAAATACGTTCCTTTCCTCTTCGATAGCTAGGGCTTCCGGGCCTGTCCTCATCAGAACAGATCCAGCATATTGTCCAGATAGATCTCCTCCCGCACCCGCAGCTGATACGCGGGCTTTGTCATGTAATGGAGGAGGAATTCCAGAATCAGGGCGCTGCCAAGGCCGCGGCCCTCGATCTTAAACTGAGAAAATCCCATTGGCAAATAGATATTCTCTATATCGTCCACGCCGATAAAGCCGGGGTTGGCCATCGCCTTGGAAAACCGGTATCCGCCGGCAGCTCCCGGCGCGGTACAGCGGTGCTCCGCGCCGCTCTCCCCCAGATTTCTCCGGCTGACCGCCTCATAGCACACCCTTCGCTGGCGGCAAGTGAAGGCGCAGCACTCATTGCAGAGAAACTCCACCTTATCTTTCTGCCATTGGGGCAGCGCACCGAGCCGGTCAAAGGCCTTATTCAGCCGGAAATCCGGCACAACAAAGCGGAACTCCTCCCGCGCCAGCTCCTGTGCAAGCGCCTGAAACTCCGTCAGGACCTTGGTAGTGGAGGAGACAAAGTACAGCCCCGGATATCTCCGCTTCAGATACTCCAACAGCAGCTCCGAGTGGACGATAACCCCGTTTTCCACATCTCCCGCCGTCTCGAACAGGCGGCACAGGGCATTGCAGGCAGGGTCGGAAAGATGGTCGCTGCGCAGCAGTGAATTGCTGAACGTCAGCCGGGCCGAGATCCCGTATGCGCCGGTCAAAGCCAGCACCTCGCGGGGATCGTGCTCCCCCGCACCGACGCGCCCGCCGCCCCACAGGCAGTCTGACGGCGCGCCGTAAATTGAGCCGATCGCGCACCAGTCGTAGAAGTATTCCCGGTGGCTGTAAAACAGCGGCAGAAACACACGGTAAAGCTCGTAAAATTCAAAAAGCCCCGGCAGATGGTAGTACGCGGCGGGCTGATTCATATCCTTCATCACCAAAGCAGCTCCTTTTTCCAAACCAGTATAGCACTCTGCCCGGCGGCAGCGCAAGTAAAAATAATCTGCCGAGCGCGCCGCAAAAAACCGCACCCGGCCGCAAGGTGGCTGCGGCCGGGCGCGGTTTGAGGGGGGAAGACCCTCATATGGAAAAGATTGGTACAGTTGGTGGAACTGTGCTATTAGCATAGCATGAATTTCTGCATCTGTAAAACGCATCTTTCCTCTTGATTTCATGAGCACCCGTAATGTATAATGGAGGCAGCGAGGTGTTACCATGAGTATTTCCAAATATCAGGTGTTTTTAAAGGTGGTCTCCTGCGGGACCTTCACCAAAGCGGCGGAGGCGCTGAGCTTTACCCAATCCGGCATCAGCCACGCCATTACGTCGCTGGAGAGCGAGCTGGGCATCACCCTGCTCAGCCGCAACCGCGGCGGCGTGGTGCTGACGGCGGACGGCCGGGCGGTGCTGCCCAAGATCGAAAAGCTGTGCAGTGCCCACCACGCCCTGATGCAGACGGTGGAGGGCCTGAAGGACATGGACAGCGGTCTTGTGAAGATCGCCACCTTTTCCAGCGTGTCGGCCCAGTGGCTGCCCCGGATCTTAAAGAGCTTCGGCCAGCTCTATCCCAACATCGAGTTTGAGGTGGTCACCGGCGACTTCTATGACCAGATCGAGGACTGGATCGCCACCGGCGCGGTGGACTGCGGCTTTCTGCGTCTGCCATCGGTGAAGCGCTTGCAAACCTATCAGCTGCACCGGGACGCATTGCAGGTCATTCTCCCCTGCGACCACCCATGCGCCGGCGGCGATGTGTTCCCCCGCGAGCTGCTGGCCTCGGAGCCGTTCATCCAGCTGGAGGAGGGCGACGACTATGAGATCATGGCGGCCTTTGACGAGATGGGCATCCGCCCCCACGTGAAGTACATCGCCCGGGAGGACAGAACCATCCTCGCCATGGTGTCGGAGGGGTTGGGCATCAGCCTGCTGCCGGAGCTGATGGTGCGCCACAGCCCCTATCCCATCGTCGCCTGCCGCCCGCCCATGACCTTTCACCGCAGCATCGGCATCGGCGTGAAGGACAAGAAGGCCCTCTCCAACTCCACCCGGCTGTTCGTGGACTATGTACGGACATGGGTGGCGGAGTACGGCGAGCTGTGACCCGCCCTTTTCGATAAGCCCCTTCATAAGCCAAAAGCGGCTCCGCCACCGTGGCGGAGCCGCTTTGCTTCACTCCCCTGTCAGATACCGGTGCCGGAAGATCAGCCGGAACACCGTGGACGTCAGCAAAATGCCCACCGCCAGCGAACCGGCAACCCCAGCCGTTTCCAGTCCCTTGCGCAGCGCCTCCATCAGGTTGCCCTCCAGCCCCAGACACATGGTGTAATACACACCGGCCCCCGGCAGCAGCGGCACCACCGCGATCACCAGATAGGGCGTGACCGGGCACTTCCGCAGCCGCGCCATGGTCTCGGCGCAGGCGGCGGCAAAAATGGCGGCAAACATGTTGGCGCTGTACACGCCCAGTCCCAGCGCCACGCACAGCAGGTACACCATCCAAGTGGCCGCGCCGTCCGCCACGCACAGCACGCAGCCCCGGCCGTGGACATTGAACAGGATCGCAAAGCCCCAGCAGCCCACGAATACCGCCGCCGCCTGCACCCATGCAGGCCAGCTCACCGTCTCCGCGGCCGTCTGGCCATAGACCGCCGCCGTCAGATGCCACGCCGCCGCCGTGCCCAGCGCAATGGCCAGCGCCGAGAGAAACACCTGCACGATCCGCACGATCCCCGAATTGGTATCGCCATAGATGATATCCCGCATGGAGTTGGTGATCAGCAGCCCCGGAACAAGGATCATCAACGCGCCGATGTTGGCGGCGTTGGGGTTATCCAGCCACCCCAGCCCCGCCGCCAGATAGGCCGGCAGCGCCATGAGGAACGCGGCGATAATGGTGCTGAAAAAGGGGTTGACCTCCCGCCGGGAGGTAAAGCGGTTCACAAACCCGATCACCAGCCCCATCACCCCCGCCCACAGGGCGTCCCGCAGCGTGCCGCCGAACACGATGCAAAAGCCCAGTCCGGCCAGCAGGTTTCCCAGATAAAAAACCGCCGTGTGATAGGTGCGGCACCGCCGCGCCGCCTCCTTCATCCACTGCCGCGCCGTCTCCGGTGCAGGGCGCTCCGTGCAGATGCGGCGGCTCAGCGCGTTCAGCTGCTCCACCTTCTCCAAATCATTTCCGTGGTATCCGATGCGCTTCATCACCATCAGCGGCTTGCCGTTGGCCGCCTCGATGCTGACCGACACGCAGTTGGGAATGGCAAAGGTCTCGCAGGCAACGCCATAGGCCTTCAGGATGCGGCGCATGGTGTCCTCCACCCGGAAGGTCTCCGCGCCGGCCATCGCCAGCTGATACCCCATATCGGCAGCCAGATGGGTCAGCAGATAATAATCCATAGTCCGTTCCCCCGTTCTGATAGACTGCGGTATAGCTCTTCGCGGCAAACAGTATAGGCGGCTGCCGGGAAAAAGTCAACCGTCCGCCTCCATTTTCCCCCTCAGGCCGTGTTTCTGCCCGCCGCCGTGCCCAAATTATCGTCAGTCTATCCACCTGTCTTGTTAAGTTCTTGTTCAGTTTATCGAATTTTGACAAATTCATCGGTTTGATATTGGCTTTTATAAACGAGTGTGCTATAATCACACCATGGCTTGTATGCCATGATTGCGGCGGGGTCGGCGGGCCCGGCCGCATTACTCCAGTGCAGGATTTTTGATAAAGGTCTGCACAAAAATAACAGAGGAGGAAAAGAACATGAAGAAACGCTTTGTTGCCACGCTTCTTGCTCTGTGCATGCTGTTGTCCATCGTGCCCACCAGCGCGTTTGCCGCGTCGCTGGATGATGGTGCCGCGCAGCCGAAGCAGGAAGCGCAGGCAAACGACCTGAAGGACGTCAAGCCGGATGACACACAGGGCGCGCCGGATACCACAAAGCCTGACGGCGCGGCGCAAACGCCCGGCGAATCGTCCGACAAACAGCCCGGCGACACACAGGACATGCCGGGCACAACCGACAAGCCCGACGCTGACCCCGTACCCGATGGGAACGGCGGCGCGGACAAGCAGGACAATCCCGATACGGACAAGCAGGGCAATCCTGACGAGGGCGCGGACAAAGATGATCAAGACAAAAAGGATCAAACGAACGTCAACGCCGTGCAGGAGGCTCCCCAGCTGGTGGACACCCGCGCCAGCCAGTATAGTTCTCAGGACGTGTATGTCTATACAAAGATCACAGGCGCCACTGCGGATCAACTCAAAGCCCTACAGTTGAATGCTGATGGTTGGTATACCATTGGTAAAATCAAGCTGAATGTGCCACAGCCTACCAGTTGGAGTCAGTGGGTGAAAAGGGACGAATCGGGGGAACCCGACTATCGCAATATGTCTGGCGCAAGCGAGACTGATATTGCAAATGCTTTGAAAACCATCGAACGCTACCAGTATAACCGCTCCATTGATGTCAATAAGATTATTTGGACGCAGTTGGCAATTTCCAATGGTGCTTCCGATTATACGTACGAAGCGCCTAAAAATAAGTATGTTTGGCATCTGGACGGTAATATTGCATTTGCGGATCTTGGACGCATCGAATTTCAGTATTTGTTGGAGGGAAGCGATACTACTGTAGCTTCGTCCAAGACCGAGCCCGCTACACCCGGCACCCATAGATTTACTAAAGATAATGCCGTGGCTGTCGAGGGTTATACGTGCATTCGCGTTGAACCTGCAGAGGTTACGGTAGAAATTGGCGGGAAAGCTGTCGTCAAATTCTACTATGCCCCGGACACGTACGATTACACGGTCAAGTATGTGGAGCAGGGTACCAACAAGGTGCTGCACGATCCCAAGACCGCCACGGCCAACTATGACGCTACCCCAGTTGAAAAGGCCGAAGTAATTACGGGTTACACGGTTGTCGGCGACGCGACGAAAACCGTAGATAAGGATCATCCCGAGATCACCTTCTACTACATCAAGGACAATGACCAGACCAAGACCCTCAAGTACACCGTCAACTACTTCAAGGATGACGTAGCGCAGACCGGTGACAAGGTGGAAGAGA
>CAKTGD010000059.1 GCA_934561335.1 uncultured Oscillospiraceae bacterium | reverse complement strand
GGCGCACCGATGTGCATAGACATGGGGATGACCACCTCAGCCGGAGCTTCCAGCTTTTCGATGGCCTTTTCATTGGTTGCGGCCTTCATGTCGTTGGGATGAACGCCGCCAAAGAAAGCTTGTGCCATTGTCTTCACCTCATCTTACTGCATTCGTATCTGATGGCGAGTCCATGCTCACGGTTGATTTTTCCCCGTGTGCCCGAATCTCGCCACCTTCTACTTCAGGTGACTTTACGCCACCTCACACTGCGTTTTATCATACAACAAAATCTCGCAGTTGTCCAGTCTTATACGGCAATTCTTCCGGATTATTTGCCTTTTTTACCGCTGCCTTTACGGTTTTTTCCATCTTTTTTCCCGCTCTTGCGTTCCCGTTTTCCGTATGCTACAATATATAGGAATCCGGCGGGAGAGATTTTCTTTTCCCGGTGTTTCTTCAGACGAGAAAGGAGCTTTTGTCATGCTCAATCGTGCGCAATTGAAGTGGGAGGCCAAGGCCATCACCAAAAATGCCCGCATCTCCGCTTATCTTTTTACCCTGCTGTATCTGGCCATCGGCATGGTGCTGGATGGGATCAATATGTTCGCCTCCGGCGACATGCAGGAGAGCCTGAACTTCTATTTTCAGGAGCTGGCGCCGCAGATGGACGCATACTTTTTCATGCCTTCGCTGCATCTGCCGCCGCTGGCGGCTACCTTCGTCAACATAATCACCATGCTGGTATCCTGCATTCTGGGGGCAGGCTATATCCTGTACGCCATGAGCGTGCGCAAGGGGCTGGAAACCCCCTGCACCGTGCTTTTTGACGGGTTTACCTTTGCCGGCAAGGTGATTTTGCTGAACATTGTGATCTATATCTTCACCTTTTTGTGGTCGCTGCTGTTCATCGTCCCCGGCATCATCGCCGCCTACCGTTACCGCTTCGCGCTCTATAACCTGTGCGAGAATCCGGAAATGGGCGTGATGGAGGCCCTCAACATGAGCAAGGCCCAGACCGCCGGCTTCAAGTGGCAGCTTTTCGTGCTGGATCTGAGCTTTATCGGCTGGTCGATCCTGTGCGTCCTGACGCTGGGGATCCTCTCTATCTGGATCACCCCCTACATCACCCAGACCGATATCGGCTTTTTCCAGCAGATCAAGTCCATCAAGGGCATCGGCTGGCAGCCGCCCCGGCAGCCGTGGGACGATCAGTTCCACTATGACGACCGCTTCGGCGGCCCCTACGGCGGCGGCCCCTACGGCGGTGGACCCCAGTACTGACGAGAACATTCAAAACCAATTTTACCACCGAATGGCCCTGCCTTCGGTGGTAATTTTCTATGCAAATATAAAAAAACCGAATATATTTTCGAGGGTTTGTCTAATCTTTGACAATTTGTACAAGCTAATCGTTAATTTTTTGTGAATTTTCCGATTTGATTTTCTATACGTTTCTACTATAATGAATAGCAGTAGATGACCCGTGGCAAAGTATACTTTGTCACAGGCCTTTCTTTGCGGAGCGGGCGGACGGACACATTCGCCTGCGGCACGCAACAATATTTTGTGAGGAGAGTGAAATCTGTATTCAAGAAATTTACCAACGGCTGTGTGCGCGTCGTTAACAGATGGCTGCCCGATCCCTTCCTGTTTGCGGTCATTCTGTCCATCATCGTGTGTACATCTTTGCCATGATCGCCACCAAGATGGGTCCTCTGCAGGTGCTCAACGCATGGGGCAACACCAGCGGCTTCTGGGGTCTGCTGGCCTTCTCTATGCAGATGGCGCTGGTGTTGGTGTTTGGCTCGGCCATGGCTTCCGCTAAGCCCTGCAAGAAGGTGCTGCGTTCCGTGGCCGGTCTTTGCCACAACAACATGCAGGCCATCGTGGTCACCACCATGGTGTCCACCATCTGCTGCTGGCTGAACTGGGGCTTCGGCCTGATCGCCGGCGCTCTGCTGGCCCGCGAGGTTGCCAAGCGCGTTCCCACCGTGGACTATCCCCTGCTGATCGCCTCCGCCTATTCCGGCTTCGTGATCTGGCACGCAGGTCTGTCCGGCTCCATCCCCCTGCAGCTGGCCGAGGGCTATAAGCTGTTCGCCGGTACCGAGCAGGAAATGGTGCTGACCGCTTCCACCACCGATACCATCTTCCACCCCATGAACCTTGTGATGTGCGGCCTGGTGCTGCTGGTCATGCCCTTTGTCAACTATGCCATGCATCCTGACAAGGATCGTGCCATCACCATCGATCCCACCCTGCTGAAGGACGACGAGGAGAAGGAATACGAGATCAATACCCCCGCCGATAAGATGGAGCATTCCCGCATCCTGTGGACCATTCTGGTGATTGCCGGCTTTGCCTACATTGTTTTCTACTTCGTGGGCGTGGTGAAGGCCGGTAAGAACGTTGCCTCCGCCCTGAACCTGAACATCGTCAACTTTATCTTCCTGTTCCTGGGCATCCTGCTCCACGGCGACCTGCGCCGCTATGTGGACGCCATTGCCGAGGCTGCTGCCGGTGCCGCCGGTATCCTGCTGCAGTTCCCCTTCTATGCCGGTATCATGGGTATGATGACCGTCCGCAACGACGCGGGCGTGTGCCTGGCCGGTGTGATCTCCGACTTCTTTGTGGCCATCTCCAACAACGTGACCTTCCCCATGTGGACGTTCCTGTCCGCCGGTATCGTCAACTTCTTCGTGCCCTCCGGCGGCGGCCAGTGGGCCGTTCAGGGCCCCATCGTCATGCCTGCTGCTCCCCAGCTGGGCGTGGAGCCGGGCCGTGCCGCCATGGCCATCGCTTGGGGCGACCAGTGGACCAACATGATCCAGCCGTTCTGGGCTCTGCCTGCGCTGGGCGTTGCCAAGCTGTCCGCCCGCGACATCATGGGCTATCTGGTGATTGTGCTGCTGTTCACCGGCCTTGTGGCCATTCTGGGCTTCCTTGCCTGGGGTATGTTCTTCCCCGGCTAAGGGCCATATCTGTTCACCCGGCGATTTGTCGCCTTGTGGTTTATATGGTAGGGAAAAGAGAGGGCGAAAGCCCTCTCTTTTCCTTTTTTGTGTTCCCGCGGCTCTGTGGACAGCATCTTAATGGCCTGCGGCCCAATCTTCACGCCTCTTTGATTCCCTTTTTCCTCAGCGCCCTATATAATAAACTTACTCTGCCGCGGGCGATGCGCGCGGCAGGGACATGGCTGCCGGGCCGCAGCGGCCGGCGCCGCAAAATTTTGAGAGGAGAGTGAAGTATATGTTCAAAAAATTCACCAATGGCTGCGTGCGTGTTGTGAACAGGTGGCTGCCTGACGCCTTCCTGTTCGCCATTATTCTGAGCATTATCGTTTTCATCGGCGCCATGCTGGCCACGGGAATGGGCCCGCTGAAGGTGCTGACCGCATGGGGCAACGACAAAGGCTTCTGGGGCCTGCTGTCCTTCTCCATGCAGATGGCGCTGGTGCTGGTGCTGGGCAGCGCCATGGCCTCGGCAGCGCCCTGCAAGAAGGCGCTGCGGGCCGCCGCCAGCCTGTGCCGCAACAACATGCAGGCCATTGTGGTGACCACCTTCGTGTCCACCATCTGCTGCTGGCTCAACTGGGGCTTTGGTCTGGTCATCGGCGCGCTGCTGGCCAAGGAGGTGGTGCGCCGCGTACCCACCGTGGACTACCCCCTGCTGATCGCCTCCGCCTACTCCGGCTTCGTCATCTGGCACGCGGGCCTGTCCGGCTCCATTCCTCTGGATCTGGTGGCCGGCAAGACCTTCGGCGAGGTGCTGTATCAGGCTCCCATTACCGACACCGTGTTCCACCCCATGAACCTGATCATGGTGGGCGTGATCCTGCTGGCCATGCCCTTCGTCAACTACGCCATGCACCCTGATAAGGCGCATACGGTCACCATCGACCCCGCCCTGCTGGCGGAGGAGGAGGAGAAGGCCTACGAGATCACGACGCCGGCCGACAAGCTGGAGCACTCCAAGGTTCTGTGGTTCATTACGCTGGCAGGCGGCTTCGTGTACATCATCTACTATTTCGTGCAGAACGGCTTCACCCTGGGACTGAACATCGTCAACATGATCTTCATGTTCCTGGGTATCCTGCTCCACGGCGACCTGCGCCGCTATGTGGACGCCATCGCCGCCGCTGCCTCCGGCGCCGCCGGTATCCTGCTGCAGTTCCCCTTCTATGCCGGTATCATGGGCATGATGGTGGCCGCCAATGACCAGGGCGTGTCCCTGGCGGGCGTCATCTCCCAGTTCTTCGTCAGCATCTCCAACAACGTGACCTTCCCCATGCTGACCTTCCTGGCGGCCGGTGTGGTGAACTTCTTCGTGCCCTCCGGCGGCGGCCAGTGGGCGGTGCAGGGCCCCATCATGATGCCCGCAGGCGCTGCCATGGGCATTGAAAACGGCCGTACCGCCATGGCCATCGCGTGGGGCGACCAGTGGACCAACATGATCCAGCCCTTCTGGGCGCTGCCTGCCCTTGGCATCGCCAAGCTGTCCGCCCGCGACATTATGGGCTATCTGGTGATCGTGACCATCTTCACCGGCGTGGTGGCCTGCCTCGGCTTCCTGGCGTGGGCCGTGTGGTTCTGATCCTTTCCCTTCCGCCTCATCCCCTTAAAAACGGCGATACCGGCACACTGCTTTCCGTGTGCCGGTATCGCTTTTTATTCTTGTGGGGCCTTCGTCGGCGTATGCTTTACGGCTGATAGGGGGTCTCCAGCAGCTCGGGTGTGCGGAGGAATTTGCGGAAATCATTATAGAACGCGGCGTATTCATAGCCGGTGCAGATCCGCTCGTCCATCACCACGCCCAGCGGCATGATTTTTTTGTGCAGGTTGCCGCTCATGTAGTCCGGAATGGGCTTTCCCATGCAGACAAACACGCTGGTGGTGCCGAACTCATAGCAGTGGTGGTGGATATAGCTGGTTTTGATAGAAGCCAGATTGGTGATGAACATGCTGGTGTGGAAGGGGCTCAGGTCGATGATCTTCCGGGGCAGCAGGCCCAGCTTATCCAGATGATAGGCCAGAAAGACCACCAGCTTGGGCAGGCCCGGCACGGAAAACATCATGCGGGCGAACCGGTCGGTGCTGTTCGCTTGCTGGGTGGCGCTGTTGGCCTCGATGGCGGCGGTGATCTTCTCCTGCACGGAAAACACGGTATCCGACGGCTCCAGATAGATCTTCAGCGCGGTTTCATCCGGGCGGCCGTCCGGCAGCTTTTTCAGGATCACAAAGGAAACGCAGAAATGGTTGCGCGCATAGAGCTTGCTGTTCATCACAAAATAGTTCAGCTTGGGATTGAGCAGCACCGCCCGGTAATAGGCGGCGATGATAAAGGCCATGTGATTGATACGGATCCCGGCGCGGCGCTTTTCCCGGATATAGGCTTTGATCAGCTCCTCATCGATATACTCGGTGATGGAATTTTGGGCGTCATACCGCTTGGGCATGATATAGGGGATGGCTGCCACAATGGGCGGAATATCCTTGACTCGCTTGCCGTCAGGGCGCATAGACTGTTCCTCGATTCTTATTTTTGCAGATTCTTTATGATTTATTATACGGTATCCTGCCCCTGAATGCAACACGAAGCGCCACAATTTTTCCTTTACCTTTGCATTGGGATTTGCTATACTATAATTTATTATAGAAGGACGCGAAAGGAGCCGGACGAACCATGAAATTCCCATCCTGGCATGTGGCGCAGGAAAACTGCGCCGCCACACAGCGGCTGATGGACGCGGGCTACCCCTATCTGGTGTCCGGCGTATTGGCCAGCCGCGCCGTGGACACGGCGGAAGCGGCGGCGGAATTTTTAACGCAGGAGACCACGCTGAGCCTCTCTCCCTTTCTGATGCAGGACATGGACAAGGCGGCCGAACGGATCACCCGCGCCATCGCCGACGGCGAGAAAATCGCCATTTTCGGCGACTATGACGTGGACGGGATCACCGCCACGTGCATCATGGTGGATTATCTGAAAAGCAGAGGCGCCGATGTGGTGCATTATATCCCCCGCCGCATCGAGGATGGCTACGGCCTGAGCTGCGACGCCATCGAGGGGCTGCGCGGCGGCGGGGCCACGCTGCTGGTAACGGTGGACTGCGGCATCACCGGCGTGGACGAGGTGGCCTTTGCCAACTCCATCGGTATGGACGTGGTGGTGACCGACCACCACGAATGCAAGGATACCCTGCCGGTGGCCGCGGCGGTGGTGGATCCCCGCCGCACGGACTGCGGCTATCCCTTCAAGCATCTGGCCGGCTGCGGCGTGGCGCTGAAACTGGTGCTGGCCCTTGGCGGGCCTGACCGGGAGGAGGCGCTCTTCTCCCGCTACTGTACGCTGGCGGCCATCGGCACGGTGGCGGACGTGATGCAGATGACCGGGGAAAACCGCACCATCGTGTCCCGCGGCCTTGCCACGCTGGATCGCTCGGATTTTATCGGGCTGCATGCCCTGCTGAAGGAGGCGGGACTGGCCGGGCGGGAGATATCGTCGGTGCAGATCGGCTTCGTGCTGGCGCCGCGCATCAACGCGGCGGGCCGCATGGGGGCGGCGGACATGGCGGCGGATCTGCTGCTGTGTCAGGAGCCGGCCCGGGCCGAGGAGCTGGCCCGCGCCCTGTGCGCGCTGAACCGGGAGCGGCAGAGCGTGGAGCAGACCATCTACTCTCAGGCCGAGAAAATGATTGACCAGCTGCCGGAGGAACAGCGCCGGGCGCTGGTGCTGGCGTCGGAAACGTGGCATCAGGGCGTGGTGGGCATCGTGGCCTCGCGGCTGAGCGAGAAATACTCCCGGCCCAGCTTTATGATCCATCTTAACGGCGGCGTGGGCAAGGGCTCGTGCCGCAGCTGGGGCGGCTTTAATCTGTTTGCCGCACTGGAGAGCTGCTCCGACCTGCTGCTGGGCTTCGGCGGCCACGAGCTGGCGGCAGGCTTTACCATTGACGAGGCCAATATCCCCGCCTTCCGTGACCGGATGAACCGGTACGCCGCCGAATACTGGGTGGGCGAGGCGCCGGAGTCGGCGCTGGAGGTGGATATGGAGCTGCGCTATCCTGCCCGGGTGACCTTGCAGGAGGTGGAGGCGCTGGGGGCGCTGGAGCCATATGGCAGCGGCAACGCCCGGCCTCTGTTCTGCCTGATGGGCGCCACGCTGCTGCGTACCCAGAGTGTGGGGCAGAACCGGCATCTCAAGCTGCGGCTGGGGAAAGGCAACGCCCAGTTTGACGGTATTTTCTTTTCCACCACGCCTGCCGCCTGCGGCTGCGTCGAGGGCGAGCGGGTGGACGCGGCCTTTTATTTGCAGATCAACGAATTCCGGGGCAGCCGCACCGTGCAGCTGCAAATGGTGGATATCCGGCCCTCCCGCTCGGCCAGCAGCCGGGAACAGGAGTCGCTGGCGCTGGTCAGGCAATGCACCGCCGGCGAGCCGCTATCGGCCAAAAATGCGCGGCGGATGCTGCCCTCCCGCGAGCAGTGCGTGGCGGCGTGGCGGGCGCTGGTGCATCTGGCGCCTGACGGCGAGGAGCTGTGCGCGGCCTATCTGCCGCTGCTGCGCACCGTGTCGGCGGCCATGGGCAAAACCGAAGCCTTCCTGCGCAGTGCGCTGTGTCTGGCCGTGTTTCAGGAGCGGGGGCTGCTGGAGGTACGGCGCAAGGGCGATGATATTTTCCTGCGCCTGTCAGGGAAAGATAAGAAAGTCCATCTGGAGGACTCGACATACATACAGCGGCTGAACGATGCCGAAGCAGGACGGGGAGGAGGCGGTAACCCATGACGAAAAACGTAGATATTGAGGCGATGTATCAGCATCTGGAGGATACCGTCCGGGCGTATAACCCCTCCGCCAATTTTCAGCAGATCCGGCAGGCCTACGAGTTTGCCCGGGATCACCACGGCCAACAGCTGCGCAAGGATGGCTCCCCCTTTATCACCCATCCGCTGGCGGTGGCCCAGATCGTGGCCGAGGAGCTGCATCTGGACAGCGAATCCATTGAGGCGGCGCTGCTCCACGACACCATCGAGGATACCGAGGCCACCCACGAGCAGCTATCCAAGCTCTTCTCCCCCACGGTGGCCGATCTGGTGGAGGGCGTCAGCAAGCTGACCCGCGTCCACTATACCTCCAAGGAAGAGGAGCAGATGGAGAACCTGCGGAAAATGCTGATGGCCATGAGTAAGGACATCCGCGTGATCCTCATCAAGGTTTCTGACCGGCTCCACAACATGCGCACCATGGAGTACCAGACCCCGGAGAAACAGAAGCAGAAATCCTTTGAGACCATGGAGATCTACGCCCCCATCGCCCACCGGCTGGGTATGCAGAAGATGAAGTGGGAGCTGGAGGATCTGTCCTTGAAGTATCTGGACCCGGTGGGCTACCGGGAGATCATCGAGGCACTGGATGAAAAGGCGGAGGAGTACGACGGCTTTATGTCCGCCATCCATGACCAGATCACGGCGCGGCTGAAGGAAAATGGCATCGAGGCCATCGTCTATGGCCGTATGAAGCATCCTTATTCCATCTACCGCAAGATGTATACCCAGAACAAGAGTCTGGACGACGTATTTGACCTGTTCGCTTTCCGGGTGATCGTGGACACGGTGGCGGACTGCTATAATGTGCTGGGCATTATCCACGACCTGTATAAGCCCATTCTGGGCCGGTTCAAGGACTATATCGGCACGCCCAAGCCCAACCTGTACCAGAGCCTGCACACCACGGTGGTGGGCGAGAGCGGCATTCCCTTCGAGGTGCAGATCCGTACCAAGGAGATGCACGAGATCGCCGAGTACGGCATTGCCGCCCACTGGAAGTATAAGCAGCACGGACAGGGCGCCGGCGATGAGGGCCGCTATGAATGGGTGCGCCGCCTGCTGGAAAACCAGGAGGGCGCCGACGCCGAGGACTTTATCCACTCGCTGAAGGTGGACATGTTTGCCGACGAGGTGTTCGTGTTCACCCCCAACGGCGACGTGATCAACCTGCCGGCCGGGGCCACCCCCATTGACTTTGCCTATAACATCCACTCCGCCGTGGGCAACCACATGGTGTCCGCCAAGGTGAACGGCCGCATCGTGTCGCTGAACCACCGGCTGCAAAACGGTGACGTGGTGGAGGTCATGACCAGCCAGAGCGCCCACGGTCCCAGCCGCGACTGGATCAAGATCGCCCGCTCCAGCAACGCCCGCAGCAAGATCCGCCAGTGGTTCAAGCGGGAGA
>CAKTGD010000058.1 GCA_934561335.1 uncultured Oscillospiraceae bacterium | reverse complement strand
CCGGCCCTTTGTTCACACCAACGGAAATCTGGGAGCCGACTCCATTGCCCCCATTCACGCCGGCAGCCTTGACAGCGTGTATGTGGCCATCGTCAACAACAAAATCGCAGAGATGAAGGAGACGGCCGGCAACCGGGATGTAGCCAACGGCGGCACGCTCTCCGGCGTGACGGCTGGCACCGCCATCGCCGCCTTGCAGGAGAGCGGCGGAAAGCTGAGCCGCAACATGATCGACGACGGTTACGAGGCCTTTTCCGATGTTGTAACGCTATGCATCGAACTGATCCGCCAGTTCTATCAAATGCCCCGTCAGTTCCGCCTGTTGGGCGCCATGGGCACGGAGGAGTTTGTCAGCTACAACAGCGCCGCTTTGCAGCCTCAGCCCATGGACGATGGTGTGAACATATCTTACCGGGTGCCGGAGTTTGATCTGGAGATCGGTGCAGAGCAGGAGAGCCCCTACCGCACGGCAGAGCATAACCAACTGGCCATGCAGCTGTTTCAGATGGGCTTTTTCCGGGATGAGGCGGCGGATCAGGCACTGCGCTGTCTGGAACTGATGGAGTTCAAGAATAAGGACCAGCTGACACAGGTGCTGCTGCGGGGTAAAACGCAGGCCGCAGAGATCGACGCACTGCGCCGCCAGCTCCTACAGCTGGCCGCAATCGTGGACGAGGTCAAGGGCACCCATCTGACGCAGGCATTGACATCCCAAACGGGAAGCGGCACAACAGAAGGTATTTCTCCCACCGGGAAAATGTCCGCGCAGAAAAGCAGCGGCGCCATGGAGCGCAGCCGCAAGCAGTCACGGGAGGCGGTGCATCCCCGATGATCACCGCCACCTTTCACGAGCATGCTATCACCGTCAGCGGGCACAGCGGCTGCGCTCCGGCAGGTCAGGACATCATATGTGCCGCAGTCAGCATTCTGATGGAGGCCGCAGCGGCAGTATTGCGAAAGGAGCAAGCGCCGGTGCTGGACATCCGCGGAAAGGGCCTTCATATGATCACCGCGAGCAAGGACAGCGGCGCATTGGAAACGGCGCGGCAGGGGCTTTCCCTGTTGGCGCATCACTACGCCGAGTATGTGCAGATCCGTGATCTGCGAGCAAGGAGGGTACACCATGCACGATGAACATCAACAGCTAAACGGTACGCCGGAGGACTCCACGCCGGACAACGCTGCCGCGGAATTTGAAGCGCTGATTCAAGGGCGCTGCAAGCAGCCCTTTCAGGATCGGGTACAGAAGATTCTGGACGGGCGGCTGCGGACGCTGCGGCAGGAAAATGAGCTGCTGCACCGTCAGGCCGAGGCACAGCGCCGCTATGAAGCCGGCTGTGTCGAGCGTCTGACGCAGGAGGCGGAGGATATCCGCCGCCTGTATGATGGCTTTGACTGGCAGGAAGAAATGCGAAACCCCACCTTTGGCCGTCTGATTGCCGCAGGCATTGACGGGCGCACCGCCTACGAGGCCATACACCACCGCGAGCTGCTGGCGCAGGCCATGCGCTATGCCGCCCAACGCGGCTGTGAACAGGTCAGCCGCGCCGTAGCCAGCGGCGGACGGCGCATCGCGGAAAACGGCGGCGGCAGCGCCGCGGTGACGCGCAGCGATCCCGGCGCATTGACCTCACAAGAGCTGGCGGAAATCAGAAAGCGGGTTCGTCAGGGCGAGAAGATCCGCTTTTAAGCGGTCTTTTCATATAGATATCCGGCAGGCTTTGCCGGATGGGTTCGCGGGCTACCGCAGGAGCATTTCGGGCGCAGACCGTTCCCGACGCCGGGGAACAAATACAAAAAACGGATAAAGGAGAACAAAAGGATGAACGAATATCTCTTTGATTTGCAGCGCTTTGCAGACAGCAATGTGCAGACCACCGGAGCCCAGAGCCTCAGTGCCGAGATGAAAACCTATTACGGCATGGAGCTGCTGGAGAATGCCAAACCCGCCCTGGTACACAACCAGTTTGCCGCCACAAAGCCCCTTCCCGTGGGCGGCGGCAAGACCGTGGAGTGGCGCAAGTTCGGCTCCTTCGACAAGGCGCTGACGCCTTTGACTGAGGGTGTAACGCCCGATGGCAGCGGCATCACCGTCAGCTATATCACCAAGGAGCTGAGCCAGTACGGCGACTACACCACCGTCTCCGATATGCTGGATCTGACTGCCATTGACGACGTGGTGCTGGAGATCACCGACCGCCACGGCGCCAACATGGGTCTGACGCTGGACACCGTGACCCGCAACGAGATCCAGCAGGGCAACCATGTGATCTATGCGCCCGGTAAGAGCGCAGACGGCAAAAAGGTCGAGGTGCTGCACCGCTGCCAGCTGGATAAGAGCTGCACCCTGAATGCCGAGCTGGTCGCGCGCGCAGCCACGGCGCTGAAGAAGATGAATGCCCCCACCTTCGAAGGAAAGTATGTGTGCATCCTTCATCCCAGCGTGGCCTTCGACCTGCGCAATGACCCCGACTGGATCGCCGCTCATCAGTACGCCGCCGCCACGGAACTGTTTTCCGGTGAGATCGGTGAGCTGCACGGTGTGCGCTTTGTCGAGACCACGGAAGCCAAAATCTTCCGCGGCGACGATCTGGCCAGCGACAGCCGCACGCTGACGGCCAGCGCTGCCGCCAATAATTCCACCACCGTCAGCTTTGGCGGCGGTACGGTAGCCGCCGGCGCGCTGGCAGGCCGCCGTATCCTGTGCGGCGGCAAGCGGGTAAAGGTGCTGGACAATACCGCCAGCCAGCTGACGCTGGAGAGCGCCGTCACCGTGGCCGACAAGGAAGTAATTTACCCCGGCGAGGGCGGCAAGGACGGTCTGGCCGCTTACGGATGCCTGTTTATCGGCAAGGGTGCTTACGGCGTGGTGGATCTGAGCGAGGGTACCGAGGTCATTGTCAAGCCCCGCGGTTCCTCCGGCACCGCCGACCCGCTGGACCAGCGCTCCAGCGTGGGCTGGAAGGGTATCCACGCCGCCGCGATCCTGTACGACGAGTACATCGTCCGTGTGGAGTGCGGCTCCAGCTACTCCGCAGAGGACAAGGCGAACTGAAGCAGCGCAAAGCCTCGCGGCTTTTCTGACTCTCACATTACCAAATAGCAGGAGGAACACAATATGGCAAAAAAGCAGGATGCAGCCGGGCAGATGGTCAGCGTGACCATTCCCAGAGGCCGCAAGCAGGAGGAAAACTTCGTCATCGTTTCCGTCAACGGCCGAAGCTGGAAAATCATGAAGGGCGTGCAGGTACAGGTGCCGGACTATGTGGCGGAGGTGCTGGAAAACGGCCGGATGATGGCGGATACCGCCCGCCGCTATGTGGACAAAATGGCCGGTTGAGGAGGTGAAGCCAATGGGCAGCATCACGGCCGCACAGGTACTGGAGCAGGTGGATGCCCTGCTGCCCAACCAGTATACCCGGGCGGAAAAACTGCGGTGGCTGGCACAGGCGGAGGGCTTTGTGCTGCGGGAGATCTGCCGCACAAGCGGCGACTTGCCGCCGCTGACAGACCAATCGTCTTTAACGGCAGTGGCCCCCTACGATGTGCTGTACCGCCACTATGTGGAGGCGCAGATCCACTATTGCAACGGTGAGATGGCCCGCTATAACAGCGCCGCCGTCTGCTGGAACAACGCCTTTGCAGCCTATCGGGACTATATGTGCCGCACAGCGGCAGCCATAGGCGGTGTTCGGGCGCTGAAACTGTGCTGACTGCGGCCCGCAGGGCGGGAGGGCTTCCCCCTCCCGCCCTTTTTTCAGGAAGGAGAGATACTATGTTTTTATCGCAGCTTCCCCCACCAACGCAGCAGCGTGTAACGGTCAGCAATTTTCTGGGCTATGACGCACGGCGGCGCACGCCGCTGGGCGCCTTTGCCAGAATGGAAAATCTGACAGGGGACGGCTATCCCACGCTGTCAGTCCGACAGAGGCGCAAGACGGTCATTGCGCTGGATCGGCCAAACGCGCTGGCCGCCAAGGACTGCCTGATCTGGGTGGAGGGCGGCACGCTGTACATCAACGGAGCTTCCATCGACCTGACGCTGACAGACGGTGAAAAGCAGCTGGTATCCATGGGCGCCTATCTGTTGATCTGGCCGGACAAGAAATATGTCAACACCCAGAATCTCAGCGACAGGGGCAGCATGGAGAACACCAGCCAGACCACCGGCAGCGTCACTTTTTCCCTGTGCCGCGCCAGCGGTGCGGACTATGAGGGCTATACCGTCGGCGCGGCGGCCCCGGCCAACGCCGAAAGCGGCGCGCTGTGGCTGGACACCGGCAGCGGCGCTGCATTGATGCAGTACGACGGCGTCATGTGGCAAGAGGCAGGCGATGTAGCCATGAAGCTGTGCGCCGCCAACATCGGCAAAGGATTTTCCGCCGGGGACGGCGTAACCGTTTCCGGCTGCACCGGAGCCGCGGTAAACGGCACATGGACGCTGCTGCAATGCAGCGACAATGCCATCGTTATCGGCGCGGCGGCGGTAATCGAGGGCCAGCAGACCACCTCCGTGACCGTGCGCCGCCATGTGCCGGACATGGACTATGTGGTGGAATGCGGCAACCGTCTGTGGGGCTGCAAATACGGCATTGTGGACGGAAAAAGTGTAAATGCCGTATATGGCAGCGCGCTGGGAGACTTTCGCAACTGGAACGTCTTTTCCGGCCTTGCCACCGACAGCTATGCCGCCGACCGCGGCTCTGACGGCCCCTTTACCGGGGCGGCGGCTTATCTGGGAACGGTGCTGTTTTTCAAAGCGCAAAGCATGGAGCGGCTGTATATCAGCGCCGCCGGCGCCCACCAGATCACATCGCTGCAATGCCCCGGGATCAAGCCGGGCAGCAGCCGCTCGCCGGCTGTGGTAGACGGCGTGCTGTACTTTCACGGCATGCTGGGCGTCTATGCCTTTGACGGCAGTATGCCGCAGTTGGTATCCGCCGTCTTTGGGGATGAGCGGTATGAAAATGCCGTCGGCGGCGGGGCGGAGGGGCAATACTGGCTCTCGGCGCAGCGCGATGGAGAGAACCACCTCTTCGTCTACGACACGGCGCGCAGGCTTTGGCACCGGCAGGATCATCTGCGGGTAAAGCAATTTGCGGCCGCAGGCGGCGTGCTGTACGGTCTGACAGACCACGGCATCACAGCGCTGCACGGCAGCGAGCAGCATGATGAGGCCGAGCTGTCGTGGTATGCCGAAACCGGCGAGCTGGGGTTGGACATGCCCGAGCAGAAGTACCTTCAGCGCATTGAGCTGCGGCTGCTGCCTGAAAACGGCGCCGCCGTGGATGCGCATATCAGCTACGACGGCGGAAAAAGCTGGCACCACGCCGGGCGCTTGCAGGGCGATGGGCGGCAGCGGCGCCACGGACTGCTGACCGTGCGGCCCATTCGCTGTCCCCAGCTGCGGCTGCGGCTCAGCGGACACGGCGGCTGCCGCATTTACAGCATCAGCGCCGTATATGAGAAGGGAAGTGATCTGCCGTGAGTGATTTCCCCATGCCGCCCTATCCCAACGGCTCGGTGCAGCAGCAGCTGACGCAGCAGTATTCCTACCTCTTTCAGATGGCCCAGCAGCTGAATATGGCGCTGTCCGCGCTGGAGGGCGGCGCTGTATCGGCCGCAAGCAGCAGCGCCTCGCGCAGCAGCCGCGGCGCCGCTTCCGCCGCCGCGGCTGCTGCGGCAGACAATGAGCAGTTTCAGAATCTGCGGGCAATGATCGTCAAGACCGCCAAGCAGGTGTCCCGCAGTATGGAGCAGCTGGAGGTGCGGCTGGGCGAGGAGTATGTGGCCGCCTCACAGTTCGGCACCTACGTCCAGCGCCTGAGCGCCTATCTGGAGGCCAATCCCGAGGCGCTGACACAGTACTACAGCTTTTGCAGCGATCTGGCCGCCAATGTGGCGGCGGTGGACGCCGCCTTTTCCAGCTACCGGCTGGATACAGAGGGCTATATTCGTACCGGTATCGTGTATTACGAGGGGCCTTCCCCGGTTTACGGTGTGGCCGTGGGGCAGAATCTGACCACCACGGAGGTGGACGGCCGGCAGGTAGTGGAGCAGAACAACTTCCGGGCAGTCTTTACCGCGCAGAAGCTCAGCTTCTGGCAGGACAGCACCGAAATTGCCTATGTATCCAATAACCGCCTGTATATCACGAACATCACCGTACTGGACAGCATCAGCATCGGCTCATGGCGCATGGACAGCGGCAATGGGCTGGCATTCAAGTGGATCGGAGGTTGAAGATGGCGATTACGGAAAAGGACTTTTCACTCAGTTGGGGCGACATCACCATCGGGCAGGCCAACACCCTTGTGGTGACCCGTCCCTCTGCCCTGTACAGTTTTTCATTTCGCTACACCTTTCAGGGTGTCAGCGCGCTTATCGGCGCTCCCGAGCTGACGGTGGTTTCCCAAAATGATACACGGATCGTGTATAGCTGGACGCCGGATGAAAGCCTGTCATTGTCGCTGCCCGACAGCGTTTCAGGCAGCGGTACCCTGACAATGACGGTGGCTTTCAACAGCAGCATTCCGCAGCTCAGCAATCCCAATTTCTGCACCAAAACCTACGCCTTCACCGCCTACATTCCGGATACCATGCGGCCCAGCGCCACGCTGGCCGTGTCGCTGGCAAACAGCAACAGCACGCTGGCGCAATGGGGACTGTGGGTGCGGGGTATGAGCCGCCTGCAATATGAAGTACAGGCCAGCGCCGCAGGCGGTGCATCCCTGACAAGCTGTCGGTTTACCTTTGCCGGACAGTCCGTGAACGGATTTTCGGGCACCACGGCTCCCATCGGCATGGCCGGAACATTGACGCCCACCGCTGTGGTTACCGACTCACGGGGCCGCACCGTCACCGTTACCGGAGCGGCAATATCGGTATTCGACTACCAGATGCCCTCTCTGCAAACCTCCGTTGCCTACCGCTGCAATGCCGCAGGAATCGAGGACAGCGGCGGCGCGTGTCTGCGCGTAAAAGCCGCCGGCTCCTGCTGGCCGCTGGATGGGCGCAACACCGTAACGCTGCGGGCACGATACCGCAAGGTTGGCGGCAGCTATGGCGGCTATACCACGCTGGTCAATTCTCTGACCACGCAGATTGCCGCATCGCTGGAGCGGGATACCACCTACGAGGTGGAGCTGTCCGCCGTGGATACCGTGGGCAGCGTCAGGGCGGTCAGCTATACCTCTTCCAATGCGGCGGTAGCTTTCCATCTGCGCAGCGGCGGCGTGGGGGCAGCCTTCGGCAAGCTGGCGGATGCTCCGGCGCTGCAATGCGCCTGGGATGCCAGTTTTGACGGTGCCCTGTCTGTGGCAGGCCGGGCCGCAGTCGGCAGCCTGACAGTTGGCGGCAAAACGCTGGTGGATCTTCTGTATCCGGTGGGATCGCTGTACCTTTCCACCGTATCCACAGACCCCGGTACAGTTCTGGGCGGCACATGGAAGCGGATTCAGGACCGCTTCCTGCTGGCAGCCGGTTCCGCTTATGCCCCGGGCAGCACCGGTGGACAGGCGCAGCACACGCTGACAGAGTCTCAGCTTCCGCCCCACGCCCACCAGGTCTCGGGTCACACGCAGGCCGAGGAATTTTCCCACGACCACGGTCTGCCCAACATCGCGCAGGGCAGCAGCGGCAGCGGCGCTTATGCCGAAAGTTGGGGCGGCGGCAGCGGCAGCCGCGATCTGCGCACGGATACCGTTAGCTTCAGCCATAACCACAGTCTGGACCTTCTATCCCAGAACACAGGCGGCGGGGAGGCCTTTTCTATCCTGCCGCCCTATCTGGCGGTCTATATCTGGCAGCGCCTCAGCTGAGCACACACCGTATTCTATTATATTGTTTAAGGAGAGGATCACTATGGCATCTACTTATCGTCAGGTGGGCTACGGTTCCACCGGCAGCGCCGTCACCAAATTGCAGAACGTACTCAATGCGCACGGTTACGATCTGGCGGAGGACGGCATCTTCGGCAAAAAAACGCAGGCAGCCGTGCGGGACTATCAGGAAAAATACGGTCTGAAGCTGGACGGCATTGCGGGAAAAGAGACGTGGGGCAGCCTGATGGCGCAAAACGACAGAGCGCAGGGCAGCAGCAGGCCGAGTGGCTATTCCGGCAAAGCAAGCGGCAGCATCAGCAGCGGTATCGTCCCCACCGGCACGGTTTCCTCCGCTACCGCAGCCGCCCTGAAGCAGCTGGAGCAGGGATACGCCCCCTCCGAGGCCGCACTGGCGGCCAAAGAGCAGGCGGATACCCTGTCCGCTCAGCAGCCGGAGGCGTATCAATCCGGCTTTACCGCGCAGCTGGAAGCCCTCTATCAGGAGATCAGCGGCCGCCCCGACTTTTCCTACGATCCCGCGGCCGACGCGGCCTTTCAGAGCTATGCCGCGCAGTATGCCCGGCAGGGTCAGGCCGCCATGCGCGACACGCTGGGGCAGGCAGCCCACCTCACCGGCGGCTATGGCTCCAGCTATGCCCAGTCCGCCGCCCAGCAGTCCTATCAGCAGTACCTTCAGCGGCTGTCTGATGTTTTGCCGCAATTGCAGTCGGCTGCCTACTCCCGCTACCGCGATGCAGGCGATGCATTACTGAGCCGCTACAAGCTGCTGCAGGGACAGGACGCCGCCGCATACAGCCGCTGGCAGGATCAGGTAAATGCATGGCGTAAGGACGTTGCGCAGGCGCAGGACGCCTACGAGCAGATCAGCAGCCGGGATCTGAAAAACTATCAGCTGTTGCTGGACTACTACATGGATAAGGCATCGGCTGAGCAAAAGGGTATGCGCTTTTCCGACCCGGAAAAGCCTGCTGTATCCAGCACGGGCAATACCGCCTCGCTCAGCTCTACGGCGGCGGAAAGTCTGGAAAGGATCATGCGCCGTTACCAGAAAAGCGGCCGTACCCGGCAGGCGGAGGCGCTGTTGACCCAGTATCAGCATCGTATGACGCCGGCGCAGAAGGCCCGTTTTTCCTCCCTGTTCACTTCCCACGAATCGCCAAAAGGCTGACCGTACCTCTTTCCCGCGCCTTTACGGAACCGCGGCGGAGGAAATTGCGTAAATACGCAGGAAAAACATCACAATTTGTGTTGACAAAAGGTTTTTTCGTTGCTATACTGTTAAGGCCGCTTTGAATGGGTCATAAGTTTTGGCTGCGGCCAAACGCCCCCGACAGCGAGTCCGTAATTAAGGAAAGGCAGGTGCAACAAGTAATGCAGGCTATTATCGTGACCGGTGGTAAGCAGTACGCCGTCTCTGAGGGCGA
>CAKTGD010000057.1 GCA_934561335.1 uncultured Oscillospiraceae bacterium | reverse complement strand
CAGCTCCCGGAGGATCCACACCACCGCCCCAACGATGAAGATGGTGATGATCAGCGTCAGGAACAGGGCAGCCATGCCTGTGTCCTCGTCCTCGTCGTACCAGTCGTCGTAGTCCACGTAGTCAGCAGGCATGTTGTCGGCGCTGTTTTCCTGTGAAAGGGCAGTGGGCCAGCCGCTGTACGTCACGTTGGCGTGCATGGTATCGCCATACCCCATGTGCTCGGCGCTGAGAACCCAGCCCTCCGCCATATCGGTCCTCTCGCCGCCGGCGGTGGCGCACTGGCCGCTCAGCCCCGCCGGATCATTCCATGTCAGGGTCATCTCCCCGGTCTTGGCCTCGTCAAACCAGCCGGGGGTATAGTCGTAGTTCACCGTGCCGCCGGAGAGCGTATACATGTACTCCTGCACCCAGGAATAGGCAAAGGTGAAGCTCTCGCCCGCGTCGTAGGCCCGGTCCAGATAGACGTACATGTAGCTGTTGTCGAAGGACAGGCGCTCGATATTGTCCGTCAGGGCCGTTTCCTCCCGGATGGAGCCGTTGGGCACGCCCACCTTCAGTTCCTGACCGTAGGGCAGCGCCTCCAGCGCCGTCCACGTCAGGTCTACCCGGATGGACAGGCTGCCATCCTCGGTCTGGGGCGTTACGGTCACATCGTAGCGGTCGATATAGTCGTAGTCCGCCAGCGCCGTTACCGTCAGGCACAGCGCCATGAGGAGGCTAAGCCCCAGCGCTATCAGCTTTTTCACTGTGCCTGCCCCCTTCCCTTCAACTGGCAGATGTGATCCATTCTGGCGCTTTCCGCACGGATGGCGGCACAGCGGGGATCATTCCAGATATCTGCCCACTTATCGCAAAGCAGATCTCCCAGCGGCTCGTCCGACAGCCAGCTCTGGCAGGGCACCACCTTGCCGTCCGGCGTCACCGCCATGTTGGACAGGCACGCGCCGCAGCTGGGAACCAGATGCAGCCCCATGGCGTGCAGCGTTTCCCCGTCCAGCCAGCCGGGGGAGGTGAAGTCCAACTCCATACCCAGCTCTTCCGCCGTTTCCGCCGCATCGCGCAGGATATCCGCCAGCTCACCGGCCGTAAGCGCCGTGGCCCGGCTTTGCGCACCGCAGGCGCTGCCGGAGGGGATCAGCCCCGAGCAGGTGACATAGCGCACCCCCAGACTGTGGACAAAGCGCAGCGTTTCGGCATAGTGGGTGTTCAGCGAGCACAGCGGGGTATTCACCGACACGATCAGCCCCGCCGCCACGGCGTTGCGGATGCCCTGCACCGTGTCGGAAAAGCCGCAGCAGCCCACCAGTTGGTTGTGGATATTGCCCTCGGCGCTGTAGAGCGTCACCTGTACGCTGTCAAGGCTGGCCTGATACAGCGCCGCGCACAGCTGGGGCGTCAGGCGGCGTCCGTTGGTGTTCAGCCGGGTGACGAACCACGCCGCCGCCTCCACCAGCTCCGCCAGATCCTCCCGCATGGTGGGCTCGCCGCCGGTAAAGGTCACCTGAGGGATGTTGGCCTGACGCAGCGTTTCCAGCACCGTTTTCCACTGCTCGCCGGATAGCTCCGGCGTTTCGCCCATGGGCTGTCCGGCAGCATAGCAGTGCAGGCACTTCTGGTTGCAGTGCCACGCGCCGTTTTGCTCCATGGCGCTGACCATCAGATCCATGCGGTGCGGCGCGGTCATCTCACAGGCATACTCTCCCAGCGACAGCATGCCGATCTCCGCCTCCGGCTCCCGTCCCTGCGCAAGGGCGATCAGGCTGGTAAGCATCAGGTGCATATCGTTGGCCAGCAGCTGTTTTTTGGTACGGGGATAGGTACGGTGGGTCTCCTCCACCGCCGCGCTCAGCAGCGCCTCCCACTGATCCTCCTCCAGCTCCTGCCCCTCGTGGGCCTGCCACTGATCCATCAGGTTGGCCAGCATGATGGCCCAGCTGAGATTCAGCGGCACCAGCTGCGCGCCGTTGAGCAGCAGCAGAAAGGGCGCCGCCGGTGTCTCTTCCCGGGGCGGGATCATGTGGATACGCACCACGCCGGGGCCCTTGGGGTCCAGCGTCAGGTGGCGCACACACGCAAGATGCGCCCGGCGGTAGCGCCGTTCACGAAATGTCATATGATTCATAGTTTCCTCCTGTGGGGCGGCATGCGCCCACTGCTTTCAGCATACCATACGGCGGGAAAAATGACAAGAAGACAATCGGCAGTGCACCGCCTTGCCAACGCAAAAAGAGACAGCCGTGCGCTGTCTCTTTTCAGTCATTTACATCGTAGAAGATCCGCTCGCCCTCTTCGGCCAGCCCCAGCAGATCCCGGGCCAGCGCCTTGATAAAGCTCTCATCATTCTTCCGGCCCAGGTCGGAGCGCAGCGCCTCATTTTCCTGCCGCTGCTGGGTCAGCTGCTGGTTCAGTGCAGCTTCTGTTTGTCGGGCGGATTGCAGCTGGTCATAGACCTTGATGATCTGCACGCCCAACACGGTTACAAATGTCAGGATCACCAGTACCATCACGATACTGGGGCGCTTCTTTGTCCGCTTGGCCTTCTTTGCCTTCATGCTGCGCTCACTCCTCTCCCGCGGTGTATTCCGCGATTCTTCCGAAGCCTGTTCTACGTTTATTTTAGCGCACTTTATCAGAAAAGAAAAGCCCTTTTTCGCCGCGGCAGCCAGTTTTTTTATGCCTGTGAGGAAAATAGCCGCCGGCTTCCACAGCAAGCGGCACATTGCCAGCAGCGCGGCGGTCCAGAAATCCCACACCGGCCGCAGCAGCCGGGAGGGCAGGGAGAACCACGCCGCCGCGCCCAGCGCCATTCCCGTGAGCATGTACAGCCGCAGCTCGCCGCCGCCTACCACCAGCGCCAGCCACAAAAGCCCGCCGCCCAGCGCCGCTGCGAAAAGAGCGTCCAGCAGGTGGGTCAGGGCCCGATCGCGGCGGTCGATCAGCCGGGCGGCACGCAGCAGATCATACACCAGTGCGCCCGCCGCCCCCAAAGCCGCCGATGCGCCCAGCTGGGCCAGCTGGGTGGAAACATGGTTCTCCATCAGGTAAACAGGCGGCTGAACAGCCCCCGGCTCACCGGCTGCTCCTCCTCGTAGCTTATGCCGTCAATATGGCCGTCCACATGCAGCTCGCCGCCGTCCAGACTCAGCTTGCCGATGTGCAGCTCCTCGCCGGTGACCACCAGCGTTCCGGCGCAGGTGGTCACGACGATGCATTCCTCATCAAAGCGCTCCACGTCCTCCACACCGCCCACCGTCAGCTTTTCCCGGCCCTCCATGGTCAGCCGGTGGTACATGGCGCTGCCGCCGTTCGTCTCATATGCCAAAAGAAACACCCTCTCATACAAAGCGTTACTGCATTGTATGAGAGGGCGGCGGAAATTATAACGTCTTGTCCGTGGTTTCCCGGTACATGGCGGCGGCGTCTGTCTTGCCCACATTGTCGGCCACCGACACCACCTCCACCGACAGAGCCTTCTGACCAAAGCGGATGGTGATCACGTCCCCCACCTTCACGTCGTAAGAGGCCCGGGCCACCCGTCCGTTGACCGTGACCCGCTGATTGTCGCAGGCCTCGTTGGCCACGGTGCGCCGCTTGATCAGGCGGCTTACCTTCAGGTATTTGTCCAGTCGCATCGCGTGTCCTCCTTCGGAATAAAAAGGAAAGCGGCGCTGCCGCTTTCCTTACATGCACATAGATCGGTTTACTTAACGGCGTCCTTCAGTGCCTTGCCGGCCTTGAAAGCGGGAACCTTGGAGGCGGCGATGGTCACGGAATCGCCGGTGCGGGGATTCAGGCCGGTACGCTCGGCGCGGTGCTTCACCTCAAAGGAGCCAAAGCCCACCAGCTGCACCTTCTCCTCAGCCTTCAGGCTCTCGGTGATGGCGGCCAGCGTGGCGTTGACAGCGGCCTCGGCATTCTTCTTAGACAGGTCCGCCTTCTCGGCGACGGCATTGATCAGTTCGGTTTTATTCATGGGTTCTTCCTCCTAAAATTTTTCATTGGTGACAACATATCCTAAAACGAAACGTGTCGCATTAAGAACAAAAGGCGGCCTTACTACCGAAGGCCAATTGAAAATTTACCATATTTGCCGTTTCATTGCAAGACCTTTTCGACAGAAAAGGGGAAAAATCACCGCAAATGCAGGCGCTTGGCCCATTTTTCCCCTTTCGGGAGGGCGCGCAGGTCCTCCGCCGTCACCGCGCCCAGCGAAAGGGCCAGCAGCCCATAGATCCCCGCGCCCACGATTACCGCGGCAATGGTTGCCAGATTCTGGGAAATCCGAAGGTACAGCAGCATGTAGCACCCCCGTGCGCCCAGCGCCATCGCGGCGGCGCACAGCGCAGGCTTCCACAGGCAGCGGAAGTAGTCCACCTGCCCGCGGAGGCAGCGGTGGACGGCAATCATGTTCAGCGCCACGATCAGGACATAGCTGTACAGCGTGCCCACCGGCGCGCCGCGGATCCCCACGGCGGGGTCGCCCACCATCAGGTAGTTGGCCGCCACCTTCAGCGCGCCGCCGCACAGCAGCGTCAGGATCGGAACGCGCTCACGGCCGCAGGCCTGCAAAATGCCGTTGGTCACCACCATCAAGCAGACAAAGATACTGGCTGCGCCCAGCACCGTCAGGTGATAGGCGGCCGCCTCCGCCGTTTCAGGCACGGCGGGATACAGCAGGTGAAGGATCGGCCCGGCCAGTACGCTGAGCCCCGCCCCCATGGGCAGGGCCAGCAGCGCCGTAATACGGATCGCCGCGGCTGTCAGCCGCCGCGCCGCAGCATGATCCCGCCGCTCTCTGGCCCGGGTGATGGCCGGGATCAGCGACACCGTCAGCGGAAAAATAAACGATGGCGGCAGCACAAACAGCGTCATGCCGAAGGTGTACTGGCCATACTGCTCGGCGGCAGCCTGAGCGGACAGGCCCAGCGTGGTTTGCAGCGTGCCCAGCACCAGCGACTGATCCAGCAGCGTCATCAGGCTCATGCCGCCTCCGGCCAGTGTGATGGGCACGCCGATGCGCAGCAGCTGCCCCATGGCGGCGCCCAGCGGCTCTGGCACGTCACCGCCCCGTGGGACGGTCTGATACCTCAGCGCCCACAGGAGAAAAGCAAGCCCCAGCGCCGTGCCGCAGGTTACGCCGGCAATGGCGCCGGCAGCGCCCGCCTCCGGCGCTGCGCCGCGGCGCAGCAAAAAGGCGCACAGACCCAGACCCACCGCCAGCTTGCAGGCAGATTCGATGATCTGGCTGACGGCGGTGGGCGTCATGTTGCCCAGCCCCTGCGTATACCCCCGGATGGCGGAGGTCAGGCATACGCACAGCACCGACGGCGCCAGCACCCGGATCGCGGCGGCGGCCGCATCGTCGTGCAGCGCACCGGCCAGCGCGTGGGGCAGCAGCAGCATCAGCGCGGAAAACGCTGCCCCCGCCGCACCCAGCAGCACCAGGGCGGCGCGGAACACCTGCCGCGTCTGATCGCCGCGGCCCTGAGCCGCCGCCTGCGCCACCAGACGCGAGGCAGCCAGCGGCAGGCCGGCCGTGGACAGCATCAGCAGCAGATTATAGATATTATAGGCGGCGTAGAAGTGGGCCATGCCCTGACTGCCCAGCAGGTTGCCCAGCGGAATCTTGTACAGGGCGCCCAGCACCTTGGTCACGGCCACCGCACCGGCCAGAACGGCAGCGCCGCTTAAAAAATTCTGCCTGCGCTGCAAGCCGTCACCTCCCTAAAGCGTCATGGTCAGGAGTAGGGGAGGCCCGTCGCGGCGAGCACCGGCCCGGAATGACAGGAAAACGTTATTTTCCCATATCTCCCAGCATCTCCCGGTGGAAGGCGGCAAACTTCTCCAGATTATCGGCCACCTGCTCCTGCCGCTGGATATACTCCAGCGGATATTTGGGGTGGAACAGCCGCTCGATCCGGTCATCCCGGCGCAGATCCACCATTTTGGTGGAGCCGCCTGCACCCAGCGACAGAATGCTGTGCAGCTCCTCCATGATGTAGATATTATACAGTCCCTCTGCGCCGGATATGCACCAGCCCACATTTTCAAAGCTGCCGGACATATATTTCTGCCGATAGAGGTAGTAGGGTGCGAACCCAGCGGCACGCAGGGTGGGGTCGGCATAGTCCAGCATCTGCGCCACCGCCTCCGGCGGGGGAATGGGGCTGCCCTCCAGCGTCAGGCGGCTGCCCTTCTTCAAGGCCAGCGTGTGGACGGTGATGTTATCCGCTCCGCACCGGATGCACGCATCCAGCGTCCGGCGGAAACCCTCCGGCGTGTCAGCAGGCAATCCCGCGATCAGATCCATGTTCACATGGGGAAAGCCCATGGAGGCGGCCAGCGCCATGGCGTCCAGAATATCCGCCGCCGAGTGCTTGCGCCCGATGGCATGCAGCACCCGGTCATCCAGCGACTGGGGGTTGACGCTGATACGGTCCGCCCCGTGATCCAGCAGCACCTGCAATTTCTCACGGTCGATGGTGTCGGGCCGCCCGGCCTCGATGCAGTATTCCACCACGCCGCTCAGATCAAAGCTGCGGTTCAGGTGCTCCAGCAGGCGATCCATCTGCCGGGCCGACAGGGTGGTGGGCGTGCCGCCGCCCATATAGAAGGCCTTGATGCGAAGCCCCGTGTCCCGCACCATCTGTCCGGCCAGCGTGATCTCCCGCTCCAGTGCCTCCAGATAAGGCTCCATCAGCTTGAAGGAACGCTCTACCGACTGGGACACAAAGCTGCAATAGGCGCAGCGGGTGGGGCAGAAGGGGATACCCACATAGAGGGATATCTCGTTGGGTGCAAGCGCCTCCTTGGCGGCAATGCCGGCCTGAGCGGCTTCGATACACATGCGGCGGCGCGGCGCAGATACCTGATAGGTACGCGCCAGCTCCCGATCCGCCTGCCGGGGGGTCATGCCGCCGCGCAGCAGGCGCGCCGCCAGCTTGGCCGGGCGCACGCCCGTCAGGCTGCCCCAGGCAGGCACATGGCCCAGAATTTCCACAGACGCCTTGAAAAAGCTCATCTTCAGCGCCCGCTGCCGCAGTCCCTCCTGCTGGTAGGCGCTCAGCGCAGGGTCGATCCGTACCCGGGAAATACCGCGGCCCTCCCGCCCCTGATAGAGGATGCGGCTGGTCGCGGTGGCGTATACCGCCCCCTGTGACAGCCTGACCCATGCGCAGTTCTCCTCCTCCGCCGCCGGGTCATACACCGGGCGCTCGTTGGGGAAAAAGGCCAGCAGATCCTGCTCAATGGCATAGCGGTCATCGTGACCGGTAAAAATCAGCTTCATACCGTCATACCATGCCGCATATAGGGGTTGGCCTTTCGCTCGTAGTCCATGTCGGTGGCCTCGTCATGGCCGGGATACACGGTATACTGGCCTTCCAGCCTGCCCAGACGGGCCAGAGAGCGCAGCATGGCCCGGTAATCGCCGCCGGGAAAATCGCACCGGCCGCAGTTGCCCCGGAACAGGGTATCACCGGAGAAAAGAACGTGCTGCCCCTCCACCAGCAGGGACACGGAGCCGCGGGAATGGCCCGGCGTCTCCAGCACATCCAGCGTCAGGCTGCCGACGGTCAGCTTATCCCCCTCGCGGTAATAGCGCTGGTTCTTTTCCCCCAGACGGCGGAATTCCAGCTGCTCGCCGGTGGTATCCGTCACATCAGCCTCATGGATATAGACCGGCAGCTCCGGCCACTTTTCCAGCAGACCCGCCACGCCGGTGCAGTGGTCAAAGTGGCCGTGGGTCAGCAGGATCATGGTGGGCGTGCAGCCGGAGGCGGCAATCTCTCTTTCGATACGCCCGGCCTCGTCGCCGGGATCGATCACGGCGCAGACCGCCGCCGTCTCGTCGCACAGGATATAGCAGTTGGTCATAACAGGGCCAACCGTCAAAGAACGTACTTGCATAACGGCGCCTCCTTACAGCTGGTCGGTATCTACCACCAGCGTCAGCGGGCCATCGTTCAGGCTGTCCACCTGCATATCGGCGCCGAACTCGCCGGTCTCGGTGTGGAAGCCCTTGTCGCGGCACAGCTGCACAAACTTCTCATACAGCGGAATGGCCACCTCGGGCCGGGCAGCCGCCAGAAATTCAGGGCGGCGGCCCTTCTTGCAGTTGCCATACAGGGTGAACTGGGAGATGACCAGCAGCTCTCCGCCCACCTCCTCCAGCCCCCGGTTCATCTTGCCGTTCTCGTCCTCAAAAATGCGAAGGCCGGTCAGCTTGTCGGCCAGCTTGACGGCCTGCGCCTCGGTGTCCTCATGGGTAATGCCCAGCAGGATCAAAAAGCCCTCGCCGATCTGGCCATGAACCTTTCCGTCAATGGTGACGGAGGCATGCTTTACGCGAGTTACTACAGCACGCATAGTTTAATCTCCTTTATACAGATAGTATTCAAAAGTCTTGCAGTGTTCGCGTCCGCAGACGCGAAAAAGTCAAATCCTTTATCCCGCAGGTCTTGTCACCTTCATCACGCCCTGAATCTGCTCAAGGCGGTTCATCACGGTTTTCAGCTGCTCCTTGCTGCCGATCTCAAGACCCAGATCCAGCAGGGCGAAGCCGTCCGGCGTGGAGCGGGCATTCATGGACATCACCCGCGTCTTGGTGGCCGACAGCACCGTGGACACATCCACGATCAGGCTGATGCGGTCCTTTGCCACGATTTGCAGCTGGGTGTGGTAGCTCTCGCTGATATTGTCGGCCCAGCTGACGCGGATCCACCGTCCCGCCTCATCGGGGTTATCCTTGGAGCGCAGCACATTGGGACAGTCGGCGCGATGCACCGACACGCCGTAGCCCCGGGTAATGAAGCCCACAATGTCGTCCCCCGGCACAGGCGAGCAGCACTTGGAAAACTTTACCAGACAGTTGCTCAGCCCCTCCACGATGATGCCGTGTTCGCCCCGGGCCCGCTTGGGTACGGCAGGCCGCATCACATCCGGCTGGCCTGCCACCGGAACCTCAGCCTGCCGCTCAGCCTGATGCTGGTGCAGGATACGCTGGATATCCTCCCGCAGGCGGCCGATCACCTTCAGCGCCGTCACGCCGCCGTAGCCGATGGCGGCGTACATATCGTCCACCGAGTTGAAGCTCAGCTTTTTCAGCACGTTGGGCACATTTTCGTCGGCCAGCAGTTCCTTCAGAGAGACGCCGGTGCGCTTGAGCTCCGATTCGAAGCTCTGGCGGCCGTTGACGATGTTCTCGTCCCGCTTCTCCCGCTTGAACCACTGGCGGATCTTGCTGCGGGCGTTGCTGGAGCGGGCGATCTTGATCCAGTCGCG
>CAKTGD010000056.1 GCA_934561335.1 uncultured Oscillospiraceae bacterium | reverse complement strand
GCCGGATGGTTCATCACCGTGGCCGTTCCTGACAGCGCGGCGGCAGCGTACACGGAATTTGACGCCGTTCTGGCCAAAGTCCCCGGTTTTTAAAGGAAATAGCAGCCCCCGTTCATCCTCATGTGAGGATGAACGGGGGTTTCTTCATCTGGGGACGGCAGAGCACCGACAGTTGCTCTCCATCTGTGGCGTAAGGCAGCGGTGGCTATGTTGTAAGGGCCGATGCAGGCATCGGCCCGCCGTCTACCGCAAGCGCCTTAAAAAACCAGATAGCCGAAGGCGAAACGCCTTCGGCTACTTGGCAGGAAGATTGATGAAAAAAGTTTTTGTCTCTTGCAAGTATTAAGATACCCGAGGGATGTTAAAAATTATCATAAAGAATTATTACAAGAGTATTAAATATTCCGCAGGCCATTGTTACAACTGCGCTTTCCCCTGATTTCGCCGCGCCCGCGTCCTACACTGAAGCATGGAAAGGAAGTGGGTGCATGAAACAGACGTTGGCAGCGGGACTGCTTTTGGCGCTGCTGCTGTTTTTGCCGCCGTGGCTGCGATGGCTGGACGGCGCAGAGAACAGGGAGAGCGCCTCTCCGGCGCAGGAGCGTCCGCGGGAGGAAACGCAGAGCGGCAGCTCTGACGCGGCGCATACGGTACGGCTGTGGGACGGCGCGGCGGTGCAGACGATGTCGGCGGAGGAATACCTGCTGGGCGTGGTGCGCGGCGAGATGCCCGCCGCCTTTGAAGCGGAGGCGCTGAAGGCGCAGGCGGTAGCGGAGCGTACCTACCTCTACTACGCGATGACCGCCGCGCCCAAGCGAAACCACCCGGATGCAGATGTGTGCACCGACCCGGCCTGCTGTACCGCGTGGCTGAGCCGGACGGCGGCCCGGGAAAAATGGGGAGAGACATTTGAGGCGTATGAAGAGAAAATTCGTTCCGCCGTGGCGGATACCGACGGACAGGTGATCTTGTATGACGGCGCGCCGATCATGGCGGTGTTCCACTCCTCCTCCGCCGGCTTTACAGCGGCCAGCGGCGACGTCTGGACTGCGGCGCTGCCGTATCTTGTCAGCGTAAAAAGCCCGGAGAGCGCCGAGAGCGTGCCCAATTACTACAGCGTCAACACCTTCAGCGCCGAGACCTTCCGCACGGTATTTCTCAGGGCGCACCCGGAGGCAAAGCTGTCCGGCGGCACGGAGGGCTGGATCCGGGATACCGTGCTGACCGAGGATGGCCGGGTTGCCTCCGCCGTGGTCGGCGGCGTGACGGTGTCAGGCAAAGAACTGCGCAGCCTTTACGCCCTGCGCAGCACGGCCTTTACCGCCGAGGCGGACGGCGGCAGCGTTACCTTCCGGGTGACGGGCTATGGCCACGGTGTGGGCATGAGCCAGTATGGAGCCAACGAGCTGGCGCGGCAGGGAAAAACGTGGCGCGAGATCCTGCAATGGTATTATACCGGCGTGACGATCGGACTGTACAACGGCTGAAAAATGTGGTAAAATAAAGTATCGTCAGCTGATAGGCGTGTTTGCCCCTGTCAAGGGAAAAAGGGCAAAAAGCGCCGGAAAGACGCACTGTCAGGCGTGCTTGCTCCTGTCAAGGGATGGTATTCTTGCTGAATTTACAGAAAGTTCAGGAAAGACCCGGCTGCTTCGGTATAATTGATGCTACAGAAATACATTGGGAGGCTATCGATATGGCACGCAATATTCTTGTGGTGGAGGACGACCACAATATTTCCGACCTGATCCGCATGTATCTGGAAAAAGAGGGCTTTGAGGTCCGCATTGCCTATGACGGCGGCAAAGCCGTAGCGGAGTACGATGCCAAGGCGCCGGATATGGTGCTGTTGGATATCATGCTGCCGGTGATGGACGGCTGGGCCGTGTGCGCCCATATCCGGGAAAAGGGAAAGACACCCATTATCATGCTGACGGCCAAGGGCGACGTGACCGACCGTATTACGGGCCTTGAAATGGGCGCCGACGATTATCTGGTCAAGCCCTTTGAGATGAAGGAGCTGATGGCCCGCATCAACGCCGTGCTGCGCCGCAGCGAGATCCCTGACGATACCCGCAAGCGTCTGGTGTTTGACAAGCTGGTGATCGATCTGGACAGCTATGAGCTGCTGGTGGACGGCAAGAAGGTGGACACGCCGCCCAAGGAGCTGGAGCTGCTGTACCATCTGGCGGTGACGCCCAACCGCGTGTATACCCGCAACCAACTGCTGGACGAGGTCTGGGGCTTTGACTATTTTGGCGACAGCCGCACCGTGGACGTACATATCAAGCGGCTGCGGGAAAAGGTGGAAAACGTCTCCGACCAGTGGGCGCTGAAAACCGTGTGGGGCGTGGGCTACAAGTTTGAAGTGAAGCAGCTGGCATGATCGAGCGGTTTAAACGAAGATTCAACAGCCTCTACTGGCATCAGTTTGCGCTGACTGCCGGTATGGTGCTGCTGACATTGCTGCTGCTGGGCGTCAGCTTTTTTACATTGAGCTATGGCACCACCACCGCGGACAAGCGGGGCGAGATGCGCACCCGGGCCGAGTTGATTGCCCAGGTCTCCGCCGACTACTTTACCGCCTCCAGCGATGCCGATATTGATCAGGGCGCGGCGCTGCGGAAGCTGGCGGATATGGCGTCGCGGATGACGGATGTGGATTTCCTCATCTGCTCGCCGCGGGGCAATGTGCTGCTGACCACCGACAGCGATCTGGTGGGCCGCAGCCTCACCATTCCGGAGGAAATTGTAGATGACATTCTGGGCGAGAAGGGCCTCTATCAGGGCCGCAGTAATGTCAACGGCACCTATGAGGCCAAGAAGTTTGCGGTGGCCGTGCCGGTGAGGGGCAACGACGGGCAGCTGCTGGGCATTGTGTTGGCGGTGATGGACGAGTCGGAGATCATGCAGGTGTGGCGCTCCTTCATCGGGCTGTTCCTGATGACCTCAGCCATTATTTTGCTGATCGCCTTTCTGGCCAGTTCCGTTACCTCCATGCGGCAGATCCAGCCCATCACCGATATGGTAAAGGCCACCCGCGCCTATGCCGCCGGCGATTTTGACGTGCGTATTCCCGAATTGGATCGCAGCGACGAGATCGGCGAGCTGGCCCAGTCCTTCAACGCCATGGCCGACTCGCTGGCGGAGACGGAGCGGCAGCGGCGGGACTTTATCGCCAACGTGTCCCATGAGCTGAAAACCCCCATGACTACCATTGCCGGATACACAGACGGCATTCTGGACGGCACCATCCCGCCAGAGCGGGAGAAGCACTACCTGCAGATCATTTCCGACGAGAGCCGCCGCCTGAGCCGTCTGGTGCGGCGTATGCTGGATATTTCCCAGATTCAGTCCAAGGAGATGAAGAAGGAGGATTTCGACGTCTGCGAGGTCATGCGCATCGCCCTTTTAAGCATGGAGCAGAAGATCAACGACCGGGGGCTGGATGTAGAGGCCAATATTCCCGACGATCCCACCATGGTGCGGGGCGACCGGGATCTGATCACGCAGGTCATTTACAATTTACTGGAGAATGCCGCCAAATTTGCCACGCCGCACACGGCGCTGTATCTGGGGCTGGCCACCAATGATGAAAAGGCCATCATCTCCGTGCGTAACCGCGGCGCCACCATTGCGCCGGAGGAGATTCCGCTGCTGTTTGAGCGGTTTCATAAATCCGATAAATCCCGCAGTGAGGATAAGGACGGCTACGGACTGGGCTTGTATGTGGTCAAGACCATACTGGCGCAGCATAAGGAGCATATTACCGTGACCAGCGAAAACGGCCTGACATCCTTTAATTTCACGTTGCAGCTGTCAGCGCCGCACAATATCTGAAAGGCAGCATAAGAATGGATGATTTAAGAGATAGAAACGATCCGCGGGAGGTTGTGGATTGGTATATTCCCCAACAGGGGAACGAGGTGGTGGACTATTATGTTTACCACCAGCCCCTGCCGGAAAGTGCGCGGCCTGTGCCGCCTCCGCTCCCTCGAAAAAAGCGCCTGCTGGGTCTTTGGATTTTTCTGGCGGTCATGGGCGTGCTGGTTACCGTTGTGGTGGCTTTCGCTCTGGTGGGCGCGCTGAGAGAGGTACCGGATACTACCATGCCTGACGGCGACGGAGGGGACGCCAGCAGCATTGTGGATATTTTTTCCCAGCAGCATACCGCCATCCCCCGGTATACCGCCTATGACCCGGCGCTGAAGCTGGATATCCGCACCGACCACGGCGAGGAGCTGACGGCGCAGCAGGTCTATGCCAAGGCGAATCCCGCCACGGTGCTGGTGGTCGCTCAGGAGGGAGAGAGCGCCTCCATCGGAACCGGCATTATCATGACGGAGGACGGCTATGTAATCACCAATGCCCATGTGATTATGGGCGGTGAATCCTGCTGGGTCATACTGGCCGGCGGCTGGGACTATGACGCCGAGCTGGTGGGCTATGACGCCGATCAGGATATTGCGGTGCTCAAGCTGGTAGGGGCCGAGGGCCTGCCCGCCGCAGAGTTCGGAGACAGCGAGCTGGCGGAGGTGGGTGATCGGGTCTATGCTATCGGAAATCCGCTGGGGATCGAGCTGCGCGGCACCTTGACGGAGGGGATCCTCTCGGCCATCAATCGGGATGTGGAACTGGAGGGCCGCACCCTCAATGTTTTGCAGACCACCGCCGCGCTGAATAACGGCAACTCCGGCGGTCCGCTCATCAACCGCTACGGACAGGTGATCGGTATCAACACGCTGAAAATGAGCGGTACCGGCGCGCCGGATGAGGCCACCGTAGAGGGGTTGGGCTTTGCCCTGCCTATCTCCAGCGCCTACTTTGTCATCAATGATATTATCGGCAGCGGCAAATATCACGGAACGCCTGTGCTGGGCATTATGGTAACCACCGTGGAAAGGACGGACGGAAGCTTCGCACTGGTGGCGATCAGCGTGACAGAGGGCTCCAGCGCGGAAGCGGCGGGCGTGCAGGCAGGCGATATCATATTGGCAGTGGATGGACAGTCGGTGGAGACCACGGCCGAACTGATGCAGATACGCCGCCGGCATGTGGTGGGCGATACCATGACCCTCATGCTGGAGCGGGATGGCGACTGCTTTGATGTAAATGTGGTGCTGCGTTCCAGTAAATAGTGATAAAATAGCGATAAAAAATGAGCCGCATATGCGGCTCATTTTTTTGCCATCGTCATAAGGCCCGCTGCCAGCAGATAGACGCCGAAGGGCTTACGCAGCACCTCCATGTCAAGAGAGACCGCCAGCCACGCGCCCAGCGCCGCCGCGGCCAGCCCCCAGGGAACGGCGCCGCGCAGTGCCCGACGGTTCAGCAGACCGCTTTTGCGGTGGAACAGCAGTCCCGCCCCTGCGGTGGGCAGGAAATACAGCAGGTTGATCCACCGGGCATCGGAGGGCGCCACGTCCAGAAAAAGGGTCATCACCAACAGCAGCAGCGTGCCGCCGCCTACACCCCATGCAGACAGGATCCCGGCGCCGATCCCTGCCGCCAGCGGAAGAAGCCACGCTGTCATAGAAGGTACCTCACGCCGCCATACAGCAAAAAGGCGGCAAAGAGGCGGCGCAGCCAGAGCACGTTGACCTTGCGGAACATAAGCCCGCCCAGCGCACCGCCGATACCGCCGCCGATCAGATATGGTGCCGCGCTCAGCCAATCGAAGCTGCCCCACAGCATCTGAAGGGCGGCGGACAGTGCGCACAGCGGGAGGATGATCGCCACGCAGGTGGCCAGCGCCTGCTTTTGCTCCATGCCGCACCAGAGCGTGAGCATAGGGGCCAGCACCATGCCGCCGCCTCCGCCGAAAGCGCCGTTGACAAACCCTGCCGCCGCCCCGGCGACGCCAAACTTGAACTGCTGCTTCATTGCGAACCCTCCTTGCCCACATATGTAAGGCCGCCTCCGGCGGCCTCGCTTTTTTGCCGAGCCTTACATTTTGCGGAAGCTCTGGCAATCGGTGCACTGGTCCATGGAGGGGTTGGCCTCATGGGTGCCCACCTGAATGGAATTCAGGCCGCAGCGGTTCTCGTCCTTGCAGTGATGGGCGCAGCTGGTAACCGCGCAGTTGATGGCGCTGTTGGGGGTGCACTGGCAGCCGTCATTGGTGCAGGCAGATTTCATGTTCCGATCCTCCAAAAAATAAAAGTCAGGCCGTAAGGCCTGACTTTATTGTGTACCGCTTCGGTGGGATTATACGCCCAAAAGCGATTTTGCAAAGGCAAAATAAATGAGAAGGGACAGCGCATCCACAATGGTGGTAATGAAGGGAGACGCCATAACCGCCGGGTCCAGGCCAATTTTTTTCGCCAGAAGCGGCAGCGAGCATCCCACGAATTTTGCACACGCAATGGTGCACACCAGCGTTCCGCAGACCACGGCGGCCACCATGGGAGAAAGAGAGGTGTTTCCCAGCAGCAGCCGGTCCACCAGCATCATTTTTCCGAAATTGGCAACGGCCAGCACCACGCCGCACAGCAGCGCCACGCGCAGCTCCTTCCAGATGATACGGAAGATGTCGGAGAAATCCACCTCGGACAGGGAGATGGCGCGGATCACGGTCACACTGGATTGGGAGCCGCAGTTGCCGCCGGTATCCATCAGCATGGGGATATAGGCGGTCAGCACCGGCAGCACCGCCAGCGAGTTTTCAAAATTGGCAATAATAAGACCTGTGAAGGTGGCGGACACCATCAGCAGCAGCAGCCACGGGATTCGCGCCTTGAAGGTGCTGACCACGCCCGTTTTCAGATAGGGCTTATCCGTGGGGGTAATGGCGGCCATCTTCTCCATATCCTCGGTGGCCTCCGCCTCCATGACGTCCATGGCGTCATCGACGGTGACAATACCCACCAGGCGGTTTTCCTGATCCACCACCGGCATGGCCAGAAAGTCGTACTTACTCAGCGCCTGCGCCACGTCCTCCTTGTCGTCGGTGGTCTTGGCCCACACCACATCGGGGTCCATGATGTCCTCGATAAGGTCATCCTCGTCTGCCAGCAGCAGATCACGCACCGACAGCACGCCCAGCAGATGGCGGGTGGGATCAGTGACGTACAGAATGTTGATGGTCTCCAGCTCGCCGCCGATACGGCGGATACGCTTAAAAGCGTCAGCCACCGTCATGTCCTTCTTCAGCGACAGGAACTCCATGTTCATAATGGAGCCGGCGCTGTCCTCGGGATATTTCAGAATTTCGTTGATGGATTTGCGCATTTCCGGCGTGGCTTTATCCAGAATACGGATGACCACGCTGGCGGGCATCTCCTCCACGATATCCACAGCGTCGTCCAGATACAGCTCGTCGAGCACCTCGCTCAGCTCTGTGTTGGAAAAGCCGTTGATCAGCATTTCCTGACTGTCAGGCTCCAGCTCGACAAATACCTCCGCCGCCGCCTCCTTGGGCAGCAGACGGTACAGCAGCGGCATGACCTCGGCGCCGGCCTCCTCCAAAATGAGGGCGATATCCGCCGGCTCCATGGGCAGGAACATGTCACGCAGCTGGGCATATTGTTTTTCGCGAATCATCTCCCTGATATTATCCAGCAGCTCGTCCATTTTGGTTTCCAAATCGATCATGCCACGTTCCTCCTTTCTGTGGATCGCCCGAAATTCCGGGCAGTAAAAAAAGCCCCAGCGCGATAGGCGCTGCGGCGTAGCGGGAAGCCCTTGCAGGATAATGGCTTCAGGCCCTACCGTTACAAGCTTTAGCATCGCGGGGCAGTGAAGCTGCGTTAGATACCACCTTGGTTTCGATAGTACCTGCTCAAACCATCTTATGGTGTCTCCACCATTTCGCGGCAGCAGCCCATATCCCTCGCGGTAGCCTTACCTACCGGTGAACAGTTTCAGTGTATGTCAAAATGGAGGCGTTGTCAAGTATACAGGGCGGTGTTTTTTGTAAAAAATGAAAAATTGTTTTGCCGCCACAGCTTGTGAGAAAAAGCGGAATGTGCTATACTGTATGATTGGTAAAAAGTAAGCAATTATCACCGGAGAGGAGGGCATGATATGGGACTGCACGACGGGCACAGGGGACGGAAAAAGGCGCTGTTCCGGCAAAACGGACTGGATGGCTTTGCCGACCATGAGGTGCTGGAGCTGGTGCTGTATTATGCCATTCCCCGGCGGGATACCAACGAAACGGCCCACCGGCTGCTGGAAAAATTCGGCTCACTGCAAAGCGTGTTCAACGCGCCGGCGGAGGAGCTGATGAAGGTGGAGGGCGTGGGGGAGAACGCGGCGCTGCTGCTGACGCTCATTCCCGCGGCGAACCGCCGGGCCGGACGCAGCGGCGACCGGGAGCAGGTGCTCAACAGTGTGGATAAGTGCGGGCGGTATTTTCTCGAGCTGCTGTGCGGCGAGCGGCAGGAGACGCTGTATGAAGCGTGTCTGGACGCCAAAGGAAAGCTGCTGAGCTGCAAGAAGCTGGCCAACGGCAGCGCCGACAGTGCCGTTCTGTCCGTGCGGCAGGTAGTGGAAAACGCCCTGCTGTGCGGCGCCAGCGGCGTGGTGCTGGCCCACAACCATCCCAGCGGGATCGCCCTGCCCTCAGAGAGTGACCGGGTCACTACGCTGTGGATCCGTGATGCGCTCAAGCCCATGGATGTCCGCCTGTTGGATCATATCATTGTGGCCGACGGTGATTTCGTCAGCATGAACCAGAGCGGGTATCTGGTTTGATTTTGGGGCGTTTCGTCCCCTCGGAGCCGATCAACTTTTGCCACGCTTGACAAAAGCAGGTCATTGCCGAGCGCGAAACACTCCGTAAAAAAGGAGACCCCCTATGCCTCAATTCAAAGTCCATTCTGAATATGCCCCCGCCGGCGACCAGCCTCAGGCCATCGAAAAGCTGGCCGAGGGTGTGGACAACGGCCTGCGCGAGCAGGTGCTCAAGGGCGTTACCGGCTCCGGCAAGACCTATACCATGGCCAAGGTGATCGAGCGGGTGCAGCGCCCCACGCTGGTGCTGGCCCACAATAAGACGCTGGCCGCCCAGCTGTGCGAGGAATTCCGTGAGTTCTTCCCGGAAAACGCCGTGGAATATTTTGTCTCCTACTACGATTACTACCAGCCGGAGGCGTATATTCCCCATACGGATACCTATATCGAAAAGGACGCCTCCACCAATGAGGAGATCGACCGGCTGCGCCTCAGTGCCACCTGCGCGCTGCTGGAGCGGCGGGACGTGATCGTGGTGTCGTCGGTCAGCTGCATCTATGGCCTGGGCGAGCCGGACGACTTCGCCCGGATGATGATCTCTCTGCGCACGGGCATGACCATGGACCGTGACGAGCTGCTGCGCCGTCTGGTGGAGGATCGGTACGAGCGCAACGACGTGGCCTTTGGGCGCAACATGTTCCGCGTTCGAGGCGACACGGTGGAGCTGTATCCCGCCTACTACAAGGATCGTGCCCTCCGGGTGGAGTTTTTTGGCGATGAGATCGACCGCATTACCGAGTTTCATCCGGTCACCGGTGCGGCTATCAAGACACTGAACCATGTGGCCGTCTATCCTGCCAGCCACTACGTAACCCCCAAGGAAAAAATGGATGCCGCCATCATCCAGATCAAGAAGGAGCTGGCCGAGCAGCTGCAATATTTTGAGGAAAACAACCTGCTGGTCGAGGCCCAGCGCCTGCGCCAGCGGACGGAATACGACATGGAGATGATGACCGAGCTGGGCTATTGCTCCGGCATCGA
>CAKTGD010000055.1 GCA_934561335.1 uncultured Oscillospiraceae bacterium | reverse complement strand
CAAAGCCAGTGCGGAGACTGTTCTTAGCCTTGCAAAAGTCCTCGGCTGTACGATGGAGGATCTTCTGGAAACGTAAGGTTGTGACGAAAAGGGTAGTCTTTCCCTTAAAATGCCATATGAATTACGGGAATGTAATAGCTTTTAAGGGAAAAACGTGATTCCTTTCAGGAGGGGCAACTGACATGGATAAAGAACGTATGGCACAACAGATTATCCGCGGCTGCTCAGGTAAGCGCTGCTGCCAGATGCAAAACAAAATACTCTATATGAAATAACTCAGCCAACACGGAAACTTACGATGGAGAGCCTGTTCGATGGCATCTCCGGCTTTTCTCTGGCTTCGGTGCGGTGCGGTATCGAGCCGATCCGGGCCAGCGATATCGAACCATTCCCCATCATTTCAACCTGCCAATTTCCCCGAATCCTCCCCACCATGAACCATATCCATAATGAAAGGATCTCCCCGACCAACTCTGGCGGAGAGATCCTTTTTTAATGTCGAACAACTCTAGGTCGTCACCATCTTCTCTTAGGTGCTCGTTTCCTTACAGGCAGCCCCAAATCTTGCAGTTTTCTGGCTAGTTCATCGTCTTTGGCTACAAGCAACAAGTCCCTATCCCATATTATTCAGTGCATGGAGGGCAGCTGCATAGGCACCAATGGATACTGTTGATGCTCCTTTCTCAATCGAGACAAGGGTAGCATGGCTGATTCCAGCTCTCTCGGCTACCAATTCTAAAGTTAGTTTACGTCGCAGACGAGCAAGGTGAATCTGCTCGCCCATCTGTGCAAGAATTTCTCGTGTCCGCGGCATAATAACCACCGTTTTCTTTGCCATACATAACACTCCTGCGAAGATGATACTCTTTCTGCCTTCTGAATTCTCTCGAATTATCCGGTCTTGCCACGACGCTAATCATCTATCACAAGACAATTTACCATTCCGCTATGTGCCGTACAAGCATCTATCGCAATTACGCCCGGCCCGTAGTACGGTGCGAAGTCAGCGTCATCCCCGAACTCGCTCCCCTTATTTTCGTATTTCCTATGCCCATATGAGGTATGCCAGTGTCCGCAGACGATTGTCTTCTCTTCGTCAGCGGTCTGTGCAGCATCGATCCCATTGAACCATCTTGCCTGCGCCCAATGGGCTTCATCAGCCTCTCGCCACGAAGCAATATAGCTGTAGCTCTTATCCCTGTTCGAAATGCTCGGGACCCATGCATGAGTAAAAACATAGTGCTCCGTTTCAAAGTAATCGAGCATTGCCGGGATAATCTTTTTGTAGAATGGCGTATTCTTTGCTGCGTCAGCAAAATCATAATTTCGGATCGATGCCATCACCGGATCAAATCCAGTCAATTGAAGCGCTGTATCGTAGGTACCATTCGACTTGTGATGACTGTATGGAAGCCCCCCATCAACGGTCACAAGCTCTACGAACAGGTCTTCATGGTTGCCTCGAATGAGTATCACTCTGTCCTGCTCCATTTGCTCCAGCACAAACTGCTGAACCTGCTTCGCTTCGTGCCCCCGATCAAATATGTCACCGAGCATGATCAGCTTGTGTGGAGTATCATCAGAAAAGAAGCCTGCCTTTTCCAAGGCAGACTTCATCTGCGTATAATATCCGTGTACATCAGAAACAACATAGTACCGCATAGATTCTTATTCTCCGCTATCGTCTTCTTTGGATAGTCTGTCTGCCAGAATCCAGTCCTTCAGCTTAAAGCAGAACCACTCATCAATTGTCAAATTAAACTCAGCCAACTCAGCTTTTCCAAAGTCTAAGTTTATGCTAATTGTAACGTAGTTTTCTGGATGCTGCAACACATATCGTGCTTCAACAAATTCTGAAAACTCACTAATGGTTCTTGCTTGATTCACGAAGGCTTATAAACTCACGATAGTACTTTCTGGCAGTTCCTCTATCTACGCCTACTTCTCGCGCAATTAGGCTTATATTTTTTTCTTTCGGATGCCTGCTCAAATAAGATAACACAGCCTTCTTTTTTATGCTGACACCATCGGGGATTTTGTGGTCTTCGGTTTCACCCGCAATTGTTATAAGTCTGATTTCTCGATTCATTTCTTCAATCAACACTTTTAATTTAGTCTCACACTCCTCGTGCGTTTTTGCATAGACATTTTTCGAATGACGCTTTCCATCTGGCCATTTAGGGGAATAACGTCCCTCAAACAGGTGATCATTAAGCTCAGAAATACAACCTGAACCCGATCTACGAATCAAGCCAAACGAGGGCTCATATGGCTCAAAGGTTTTTTTCTTTACCGATTCTGAGTCGTCATGCGCATCATTCGGCATTTTGTTACCAATGCCACGATCGATTTTCCTTGCCGCTCCTCTTTGCATGTCATCAGTGATATGCGCATAGATATCAAGCGTAGTTTCCGATGACACATGTCCTATAACAGCCGACAATGTCTTTACATCCATTCCATTCTGCAGTGCCATAGTTGCAAAGGTATGTCGCAAGTCATGAAATCTGACATGCTTGCAGTCCGCTCTCTCAAGAATGATGCTAAATCTTCTCCTGACAGTGGCAGGATCCATAGGTTCATCTGTTGTCTTGGTGGAAGAAGGAAACATCCAAATCGAAGTTGATTTATTATATTTTTCCTTCAATACCGAAACAACTGCTGCTGGAATAATGATCTTTCTAATCGAAGACTTCGTTTTCGGCTCAGAGATTACCAAACGTCCTTTAATTCGATTAAGCTGCTTGCAAATATTCAACTCACCAGTCTCAAAGTCCAGATCAGACCATTGTAATGCAAGTAATTCCCCTCTGCGCATACCGCTCGAAAGCTCAAGAAGGAAGAGTTCATAGTAGCCCTCCGCATTTGCTTGAATCATAAATCGGTACAATTCTTCAGTCGAAAGGACCTTCATCTCCCTATCTTTCTTTGGTGGTAATCTACAGCCGTCAGTAGGGTTTGTGTTAATTAACCTATCGCTTACGGCTTTTGCAAGTGCAGCATGGCAAATCGCATGCATATGTCTAACCGTCGAATTTGAAAGGCTCATATCCATCGTATCATAGTGAACACATCTGCCACCTCGTTTCTCATTATTGTAGAATGCCTGTAAGTCTTTCTGCGACAATTGATTAAGAGGGAGCGCTCCAATGTTAGGAACGATATGGTTATAAATCATATTTTCATAAGAAGCCTGTGTACTCTCACGTATTCTCGGTTTGCAGAAATACTGATACCAACAATCGATCCAGTTTCCAAACGTCATGTCTGGGCTTATCTTCTCACGAGTGACTCCATTTTTTGTCTTTTCCTCGTTCATTTTCTTTACGCATCCACTCTTCGTTACAGCATAAACACTTTTGAAAACAGGTTTACCTTCATCCGTGTAGCTAATAATGAAGTGCGCTTCCCAGCCACCATTCAGGTGTTTCCTTACTGTCCCTGTTCCATTTTTTCGTTTTCCCGCCATGGTTTCATCTCCTCGCCAAGAAAATCCTGCAAAAAGCTGCCAACAATTGAAGCCGCCTGCACATGCATATCAGTTGTTACATGGGTGTAAGTATCCAAGGTAAACGAGGCATTCGTATGACCAAGGATACCGGATAATGTTTTTGCATCCACGCCACTTGTCAAAGCATGTGTGGCAAATGTATGTCTCAAGTCATGGAATCGCATGTCAGGCAATCCTGCATCTCGCAATATTACCTTCAGTTTACGATACGCCATAGCTGTGGGCATCGGTTTCTCAGGATCCATTGGGTGATGAAAAATCCACTCCCCATAAGAGCCTTTCTTTCTTTTAACCAATACACTCACTGTACTATTAGGAAGATAAATCGTCCTCCTTCCCGCAAATGTCTTTGTATCTCCTATGTCATACCCTCCATTTTCATCACGGCGTACACTTCTTCTCACCTTGACAGTTCCCATACTTGAATCAAAGTCATCCCAACGCAAACCACAGATTTCGCCAAGTCGCATTCCGGTAGTTATTTCCGTATAGAAGAAGTCATACCAATATGGATTTCGCCCTATTTCATCAATAAAGCTCTGAAGTTGTTTGTCATTCAGAATTTGCTTTTCTGTCTTGTCTGGGCGAGGTGCCACAGCGCCTTCTGTAGGGTTGTTTGGAATGATATTTGCCTGAACAGCATATTTCAATGCTAGATGGAGCATACAATGAATGCTGTTAATCACAGTGTTAGACAACTCATAACCGTACTCCGGATGCTCGTGTTTACGACCATGTTTTTTTAACTGCGCATACATCCTTTGGATATCCATCTGAGTGATCAAGTATACTGGCTTTTCTCCTAAAATTGGAATGATGTAATCTTTGGCCATACGTCTATATCCATTCAGGGTACTCGGCCTTACAGAATTTTTCATGTATTCATCAAGCCAAACATCGAGCCACTTTTGTAGCGTCATTCGGCTCTCTTCATTGAGTTTTACATTTTGATGGCTATCAATTGTATGATGCAGCTTTGCTAGCAAAGCCTTCTGGGTTGCCGCATAGACAGAACGATACATTGGGCTTCCATCATCTTTATACCCAATTACAATGCGACCTTCCCATCTTCCATCACTTCGCATACGAAGCAATCCATCGCCCGATGGTCTTTTACTTGACTTCGCCATAACTCCCTCCTCAGCATTCTATCGGCCAGGGAAAGGTCTCCCTGGCCGTGTATTATGCGTCAGCCTGCAGGCCGCAAGTCTGCTGATCTACCCACTGGATAAACTTATCCTTCGGGACTACATATCGGTGTCCGATTTGCATAGAGGGGAACCCTTCCTCTTTCATCAGCTCGTATGCGCTGCAATCAGAAACCCCCAGAATACGTGCAACCATCTTCGCATTCAAAAACAGGGGCAATTCCTCATACTTTTTATAAGTAGATTCCAACATTTCAATTACCGTCCTTTCAACTCATAAATCATCTCGAACGGTTTCTCAACAGCCTCTTTATGATCTATTCATTCTGTATTACGAAGCTTATGCAACACTAACAACAGTGCACCATGTTCGAGTTACACAGAATACGAAGAAGGCCATTTCTCAGACTGTATAAAAACCTTTCTATAATAAATGGAGAAAACACCCTATAAATCTGGCCCCCCAAAACGCAAAAAACTCAAAAAAATTCCGGCAACTCAGATCATCACTGAGCTACCGGAAATTTTTTTGCAATTTTCAAAAATATTTCGAAAAAAGGGGGCCAGTTTACCCCCTTCTTTTCTCCATTTATTACGAGAGGGTAATTACGGTTTGATAATCGTCCGACCAACACCCTCAAATCTATCTCTGGCACTTGCACCTTGAAAAGTTCATACAATCTCAAGACGTTACCATGTTTGAGCCACCGTAGCGGGTGTTAAGGGCCGAGGACAAGCCCAGAGCGATGACAGCATGGGAAAATAATGATACCCCGCCCGGCTAGGCCACACACCGAGGGGCGGCTTGCCCACAAGAATGGGATGAGTGCTGAAATGCCTGTGATCCTTTAGACCAGAGGACTTGAGATTGCCTTTATACCATTTTCGAAGGGAGGTGTACGGCGTGTCTTGCACACAGAATAAGCAGCTTGTCTGCTTTCCTAAGTCTCGCATTCTGAAAAGGTGGTTTCGATATCACTTCGACCACAAAGACTTTCGTAATGAGGGAACCTTACGCCTATTTAGCTTGATGGCGTTATACTCCTACGCAAACTTCCGCAGCAATTGCCGACATATTGGTGACCAATGGTATATGGAAGGCCCGGGACAGTGGATCTGTAGAGTATCTGCTTTGCCCCGCATCCTCCGTGTTCATTCAAAAGCTCAAGCCATAGAGCTGATGGATTACTTCAAAGACGCCGGGCTCCTTGATTATGAAATGCTGGATCAAGACAGTGGTCTCCTACGTTTCACCATTGCAAACTGGAAGCGGAATTGCGTACATCTGAATTACAATTATTACAGTTACAAGGGTTCGGGTTTCTTCTTTTTTCCTCTATCCGAAGGGCGTAAGCTCATTTCCGTATGCAAGCGTAATGGCAATTTAATATTCAGCGAGTTGGATGCCATCATGGATATGTGGCTGCACACCATCTTGAATGACCCCACTGTTAAAGGCTCGGAATATATGCCTGTAGTATATTACGCCAACATGAACGGACAGCCATTGCTTTCATACTCGTATTTAGCCAGGCGTTGGGGCTGGTCTAAATTGCGAGTCGGCCGTTTTATCCTGAAAGTTGAAGAAGCCGGTATCATCAGCCGCGTGAGTTTTTCAAGCTCACGCGGCTCTGTCATTTCTCCGTGTCTGTTCCGGGAGATGATTTTTGGAGAAGACTGTGAACAGCTAAAGCTCATGCGCATCGGTGAAATCCTTGGAATTGCTAAAGCTGTCGAACCTATTGAAGACAATCAAAATTTGGAGTTTAGTGTCCAAAGCGGCGTCCCACGCACGCCGATTATCTTTGAGGGCGGCAAAACCCTGCGAATTCAAGTATTTCGTGTGCCCTTGTCTTCTTTTTTTGCCCGCCCAGTCCCCTTAATCTTCTATAGTTCTTTAGACTGGGGTAAGTTAGAACTGGAAACTGGTTTATATAGGGGGCCTCCCAAAATGCCAAAACAAGGAGTTGATCAATAATGCCGATCCCGAAGAAACCCGCAAGGCCTGCCTTTGCTATTGAGAAAGAAGCGGTCAAGGAGGAAATTCAGACTGGTCTCCATATCGGTGTGGAAAAGCTCAGCAATCTGAACAGTAGGACGGAACTGCCGAATCATTTCCACAACACGAAATATCTGCTCAAGCAGTATCGAAGAGTCTCCTATGCCGTTAATCTGTCCGAAACTGAGCTAAATCTCAGAATGGAACTGGATCACAGCACCCAGCTGTCCACATTGGAGCTGAACGCTGAGCTCGCAGGCATTGATCTATCCAACACAAAGCTGGAAAGCTACGCTCAGAGCGTTATACGAAGCAAAAATATGTTGGAGATCATCCACGCAGCGCTGGACGGCGTGAAATTAGATCCAGAGCACGGTGAATTGTACTTTCAAGTACTCTATCAGACCTACTTCACTAAGACCAAGCCCCGTAACCGAGAACAGATCATTCGTGAACTGGATCGGCTGGGATATCCGATGTCACCGGCATCTTATCACAATTACCTCAACGCAGCCATCAATGCAATGGATCGCATTTTGTGGGGATACACAGCCCGTGACTGTATCGGTATCATCAAAGAGTTTTTGCCGGACACGACAGCTTAGACTGTTTTTAGACAGAACTTAGACTGTATTTCGATTGCTATTAGACTATCGATATGTTACTATGTCATCGTTCCAAAATGCATATCGTACAAGAGGCCGCCAGAGATGGCGGTATTTTTGTTGGCATAAGGCCCTGTAAGAAGTCGATCGCACTATCACCTCTTACTGGGCCCTTTTTGCATCCCGGAACGGCAAAACATGAAAAGGAGGTTATCCACCATGAGTTTCAAAATCGCTGCTTTGCGCAGCAAGCTCAGCAAGAAACTGCAGGCATTTAACAAAGGCCGTGCGCTTTACGCGACGTTTCTCTTTCCAACAGCAATGACTTTGCTGCCAACAAGTGCCTACGCAGCCAATGACACCATTTGGACCAAGGCCAGTGAGATTATGCAGGATGTTTACACACAAGTGCTCGGCATCTCAACGATTGCCGCCATTGTCACTGCGAGTATTGCACTTCTATTGATGAACTTTTCCAAGTCTGGCAAGACCGTAGATGAGTCGCGGGCATGGTTGAAGCGCATCATCATCACTTGGGCAATCCTTAACTCACTGGGCTTCGTGATGGCTTATATCACGCCCTTCTTCCAGGGTGGTACTTGGAAACCCTGATTACAACCGAAAGGAGCCGCATATGAACAAGACTATTATCAGTTTTCTGGGCGGCATGGTTGCCGGCGTTCTGGCAACTTTAGCCGCAGCAAGCATGATTCCTGAGGAGCTTGAGTTCCGGGACATGCAGGGCTAATTGCTATCAGGAGGTACCCCTATGGGAATACTTGATAGCATCGTTGAATGGCTCGCAACCCAAATCATGAATTTACTGGACATGGTCAACGGCTCAGTGCTTGGCGCACTGGGCTGTGACATGAGTGTATTCCTTCGGTACTTTCCAGCCGCAGAAACACTCTACGATGTGTTCGTAGCCATAGCAATTGGTTTTATTCTGTTGAACCTCGTGTGGCAGCTATTCAAGGTTTATGGCTCAGGAATCGGTCTCAGTGCGGAGGATCCGATCAAACTGGCCATTCGTTCTGTACTTTTCATTTTTCTCGCTTACTATGCCAATCAAATTGTGGATCTTACACTGCGCATTGCCGGGACACCATACTCGTGGATCGTCGATACAGCTCTGCCTAGTGTTGATTTCGGAAACTTTGGAAGTGTGCTCACCGTAATTGTCGGTTGCCTCGCCAACGGCTCTGTCAGTCTAATTGTTACGATTCTGGTCGTCATCATCGGTTGGAACTATATCAAACTTCTTTTCGAAGCTGCTGAGCGCTACATCATGGTCGGTGTTCTTGTTTTTACAGCTCCTATGGCCTTTGCTACCGGGGCTTCGGAGAACACCTCCAACATCTTCAATTCGTGGTGCCGTATGCTTGGAGGACAGTTATTTCTACTGATTATGAATGCTTGGTGTCTACGCTTGTTTGTCTCCATGGTTGGTGCATTTCTTGCCAACCCCCTATCTTGGTAAGACGAGTCTGCGAAAGGGGCTTATATATGAAACATCGTAAAACACTCTTTATTCTCTGTGCGATGATGACGATTGCACTCATATCCACCTCCGCACTTGCTTTCAGTGAGTCTGATGTTGAAAGTGCAATAGCAGGATCCAGCCAAGAGGAAGTCTCCGGCAATTTGCTTATTTGGTTCCTGTGTGCAGTCAGCTTTCTAAAAATCAGTCAGAAGATTGACAGTTTCATGACTTCACTCGGCATCAATGTCGGTCGAACTGGCGGCAGTATGCTTGCCGAATTGATGATCGCCGGTCGTGCAATTGGCGGTGCTGTGAAAGCAACCAGTGGCGCAATAGGCAGCATTTTCAATCGCGGAAGTTCTTCCAATTCAACCAATACCACTGTAACCGGGCAAGCCTTTACCGGTGGTGGTAACGGGATGCTGAGTATAGCGAAACGCGCAGTTGGAAATGCAGCGGCAGCCAGTGCCGTTGATCGCAGCACCGGTCTTAGCAGCATTGTCGGAGGCGCTATGTTCAGCTCCAGTCTAAATTCTGGCGGTGAATTCGCAACGGATGTTGTTGGTGCTGTTGCAACTGGTAACATCTCAAAAGTAGGTTCCATCACCGGCGCAAAAGCAGCACGCGCGCTCTCCAACTATCTTGGATACTCGCCAAGTGGTAATAGCGTTGCACCCGCGCAGCCACACGCAGGTTTCGACTCGGGATCAACAATATGCGCGGCCGCCTCAACAGAATCAGATTCTTCCGAGGATGCCATTTCAATTGATGGTGGGATTGCAGGGGCTAACGTTCCGTTTGTAGGCAGTTCTCCGATTGGAGCGTTTTCTTCTGAATCCACCAACACGGCAGGTGCAAGCCAAGAATCTGCAATTGGGCAAAACCCAATTCCTACGCAACCTCCTACATTCCGTGATGTCGAGATCGGCGGAGGCCGAATTACCGGTTTTGAAACACCCGCAGGCGGTGGCGAAGAGCGACAATTTGCTATGTATAAGCCAACTGGCTCTCATCACTAAAACAACATCGCAATAGAGTCTAAGCATACTACCACTATAACAGTCAGCTATA
>CAKTGD010000054.1 GCA_934561335.1 uncultured Oscillospiraceae bacterium | reverse complement strand
ATGGGAGAGGTGTCGCCCGATTTGATGCGGTCGTTCAGACTGCACAGGGTATCCCCCAGTGCATTCGCCATACGCTGGGCCACATATTTGCTGTTGCCGGTGCCGGAAAAATAAAAGATCATATCAAAACTCCCTCGCAGTGGTCAATTTCATGCTGGATAATTTCTGCCGGCCAGCCGGTGAAGGTCTTGATCCGTGTCTGAAATTTTTCATTCTGCCACTGGACCTTGATGGTTTGAAACCGTTTGACTTTCCGTATACCGGTCAGGGAAAGACAGCCCTCTTCAGCCTCATACGGGGCGGACTGCCTGACGATGACAGGATTGAACATGACCATATAGGCATTTTCATGCTCAAATGCGATGATGCGCTTGTTTACGCCAATCATATTTGCCGCCATCCCCACGCAGCCATCCCTGTGAGCGAGCAGCGTATCCAGCAGGTCCTGTGCCACGCTCAGATCGTCCCTTACAGCGGGCTCTGCCTTCTGTGCGAGAAAAACCGTATCCTTGCAGATTTCACGAACCATAGGTATCCTCCCAGCCTGTTTTTCAATATTCTATCAGACGGCGGATAAATGCGCAAGTGAATTCCATGAGTGTTTTGCACGGTAAGCCACAAGAACTGGCCCATATGGGCAAACGCGGCATTTCGTATCCTGCTGCGCTTTTGCCACACGATATCTTGTGGCGCTTTTTGTTGATTCCCACAAAAAGCCGTTCTTTTTTTCGGTAGTCGGATGCCCATATTTGGGTTTTTCACCCTTGCAATAGCCCAAGATATAGTGTAACATGATATTTAAGCTGCTAAAAGCGATGAAGAGAGAGGGAGGTCGCACACCATGAAGATTATCAAGCGCAACGGCTCTGAAGCCGCTTTTGATATTACCAAGATCATTGTGGCCATCAGCAAGGCCAACGATACTGTGGACGAGGGTATCCGTATGACACCCATCCAAATCCAGCGCATTGCCGAGAGCGTGGTGCTCAGTTGTGAGCAGCTGGGCCGTTCTCCCAGCGTGGAGGAGGTACAGGATCTGGTGGAAAAGCAGATCATGGCCCATGGCGCCTTTGAGGTGGCCAAAAACTATATTACCTATCGTTATACCCGGGCGCTGGTACGTCAGTCCAACACAACGGATGACAAGATCCTCAGCCTGATCGAGTGCAATAATGAAGAGGCCAAGCAGGAAAACAGCAATAAAAATCCGGTGGTCAACTCTACCCAGCGAGACTATATGGCCGGGGAGGTCAGCCGCGACATCACCAACCGCATTTTGCTGCCAAAGGACATTGTGGAAGCCCATAATGAGGGTATCATCCATTTTCACGACACGGATTATTTTGCCCAGCATATGCATAACTGCGACCTGGTGAATCTGGAGGACATGCTGCAAAATGGCACCGTGATCACCGGTACGCTGATCGAGCGGCCCCACAGCTTTTCCACCGCCTGCAATATCGCCACCCAGATCATCGCGCAGGTAGCGTCCAACCAGTACGGCGGGCAGAGCATCTCACTGGCGCATCTGGCCCCCTTTGTGGACGTTTCCCGTAAGAAGATCCGCCGTCAGGTCGAGGCGGAGATTGATGTGCTGGGTGTTGCACGCGATGAGGAAAAGATCTCTCATATCGTAGAGAAGCGCCTGCGTGAAGAGATTCGCCGCGGCGTGCAGACCATTCAGTATCAGGTGGTCACGCTGCTGACCACCAATGGACAGGCTCCCTTTGTCACCGTGTTCATGTATCTTGGCGAGGCCAAGAACGAACTGGAGAAAAAGGATCTGGCTGTGATCATCGAGGAGACGCTGCTGCAGCGCTATGAGGGCGTGAAGAATGAAATGGGCGTCTGGGTCACCCCTGCATTCCCCAAGCTGATCTATACGCTGGACGAGGACAACATCACGCCTGACGCGCCCTATTATTACCTGACCGAACTGGCCGCCAAGTGTACGGCCCGCCGCATGGTGCCTGACTACATCTCCGCCAAGAAGATGCGGGAGCTGAAGGGTGATGTATATACCTGCATGGGCTGCCGGTCTTTCCTGACGCCGGATCGTTTTACTGAAGCGGGCGTGGGTAATATTGCCAATGCCGGCAACTATGAGCCGGGTAAGCACAAATACTATGGCCGATTTAATCAAGGAGTTGTTACCATCAATTTGCCGGATGTGGCGTTGTCTTCCGGCGGCAGCATGGAGAAGTTCTGGCAGATATTTGATGAGCGGCTGGAGCTGTGCCACCGCGCCCTGCGATACCGTCACGAGCGTCTGAAAGGCACCCTTTCCGATGCAGCCCCCATCCTGTGGCAGTATGGTGCCTGTGCACGCCTGAAAAAGGGAGAGCCGATCGACCGGCTGTTGTATGATGGTTATTCCACCATCTCGCTGGGCTATGCCGGACTGTATGAATGTGTCAAATACATGACAGGCCGCAGCCATACCGATCCTGCCGCCACGCCTTTTGCACTGGATGTCATGCAGCGTATGAATGAGAAGTGCGCCCAGTGGAAAAAAGAGGAGAACATTGACTACTCGCTCTACGGAACGCCGCTGGAGTCTACAACATACAAATTTGCCAAGTGCCTGCAAAAGCGCTTCGGCGTGATTCCGGGAGTGACAGACAAAGGCTATATCACAAATTCCTATCATGTCCATGTTTCCGAGCCGATTGATGCGTTCTCCAAGCTGAAGTTTGAGGCGCAGTTCCAGCATCTGTCTCCCGGCGGCGCTATCAGCTATGTGGAGGTGCCGGACATGCAAAACAATCTGGAGGCTGTTTTGCAGGTGATGCGCTTTATCTACGACAATATCATCTACGCTGAGCTGAACACCAAGAGTGACTATTGCCAGAAGTGTGGCTGGGACGGTGAAATTGAGATCCGTGAGCAGGACGGTAAGCTGGTCTGGACCTGCCCTCAGTGTGGGAATCAGGATCAGGATACCATGAATGTGGCCCGCCGTACCTGCGGCTATATTGGTACCCAATACTGGAATCAGGGCCGCACGCAGGAGATCAAGGAGCGTGTGCTGCACCTGTAAGCCGGCGTTGTATTGATCATAGCGGGCGGTTCGCGATGCGGACCGCCCGTTTTACCCATTGGGCAGGAAAGGAGAGGCCATGTATTACGGCGAACTGAAGAAATGTGATATTGCCAACGGTATCGGCGTGCGGGTAACACTGTTTGTTTCTGGGTGTACCAACCATTGTCCCGGCTGTTTTCAGCAGCAGACATGGGATTTTCACTATGGAAAGCCTTTCACAGATGAGACAAAAGAGGAAATATTTGCCGAGCTGGATAAAAGCTATGTGGATGGACTGACGCTGCTGGGAGGAGAGCCCTTTGAGCCGGAAAACCAGCGTGCGCTGCTGCCGCTGCTGCGGGAAATGCGCCAGAGGTACCCCGGCAAAACTGTATGGTGCTTTACCGGCTTTCGCCTGGATGATGAGCTGCTGCGTCAGGGGAGCCACCCCCGCTGTGAGGCGACAGACGAGATGTTGTCATATATCGATATTCTGGTGGATGGCCGGTTTCGTGAAGAGCTAAAGGACATTTCACTCCAGTTCCGCGGCAGCCGCAACCAGCGGATTATCGACATGAACCGAACGCGCGCAACCGGGGAGACGACACTGTGGGATAAGCTGCGCAAATAAGCTGCATAAAAAGGCGTCCATGCGATTTTGTCGCATGGACGCCTTTTTCGGTTATCCGTTGATGCGCAGGTCGCAGCGTTGGGAGATGGCATATGTTTTGAAATAGCTTTCCTCAAAAGGAATCCATCTGCTGTTGAATTGCGCCGCTTTTTCAGCGCCGTTGCGCTTTAGAATTCGCCGCCGCTGTTCTCCCGGCGGGACATTAAGAAAGATGCGCAGGTCATAATAAGGCCAAAGGGAGGGATGGCAGGAATAGGCACCCTCTACAATTACCAGCCGTCCCGGAACGGTTTCGATGACATCACCCAGTTTTTGCTGGGCGCAAAGGTAGGGACGGTAGGAGATGAGCTGCCCGCCGATCAGCGGACGCAGCACCTCGGCAAGAAAACGCTCATGATCTACGTTTTCACCGGGATGGGACAAACGCTCCTCCGTCCGTTGTTCCGGACGGGGAAAGAAATCATCCATATGGAACACGGTGCATCCGAGATCTTTTTGCAGCCGTGCGGCCAGTGTGGTTTTTCCGGCGCCGCAGCGCCCGTCAACCGCCACAATGACCCGTTGTGGCCGCAGCAGCTGCTTTGCGCGGATGGCCAGCACAAGGCGCAGATAGTCCAGCTGTCTCATGCGCGCTCCTCCGCGACTTCGCTTCGTGTGAAGCACACCAGCTTTGCCCGGTCAAGCAGCACCATGACGGAGGGAATCAACACCAGCTGCAGCGCAATACCGGGAAGGGCATTAAGCAGTGCGCCGCCTATAAACAGCTGCCAAGTGAAAGCACTGCCGCTTATTCCCATCAGCACCACCATCACGCCGCCCCAGACCAGACGACCAGCCAACATGGCGGGGATCAGGCTCTTATACAATGCCCTGACGCATTGCCAGCGGCTGCGGATGTAGAGCCAGCCCACTACCGTGCCGTACACCGCCAGTTCAAAGGCCATAGATACCGCATTGGGGAACATGGCGGGAAAATTGAACAGCAGTGAGCGCAGCAGCGGCAGCACGAAGCCGACGCCAAGACCATACTGCCAGCCGCAAATCAGCCCACACAGCAGGACGGGGATGTGCATGGGCAGCAGCATCTTGCCGATAGCCGGGATCTGGCCGGTAAAAAAGGGAAGAATCAGACCAATCGCCATAAAAAGAGCGGACAACACCAAGTTTTTCAAGGCGTTATGCTTCATGGTAAACTCCTCTCACAAATTAGATATTTATATATAAAAATTATACCACAAGGGGACACATTTCGCAAGCATAGGGAATGGGAAAAGATAGAAGGATTTCTGGGACAGCATGGCGCGGCAATTTTTTCTGCCGGCCTGATTGAATCCACGCTTGAATTGCGGTATAATATATCAGATTTTATGATAAGGGAGGCTATCCCATGACATTACAAGCGTATCTGGACTCCATTAAACACAAGACCGTAGCCGTGGTGGGCATCGGCGTCAGCAATACGCCGCTGATCCGTATGCTGCTGCGGGAGGGCATTGCCGTTACCGCCTGCGACAAGCGGACGCGGGAGCAGCTGGGGCAGCTGGCCGGTGAGCTGGAAGGGCTGGGCGCATGCTTGAAGCTGGGTGAGGATTATCTGGACGGACTGGATCAGGATATTATTTTCCGCACGCCGGGTCTGCGGCCCGATGTGCCGCAGCTGGCCGCTGCCGTGGCGCGGGGCAGCCAATTGACCTCGGAGATGGAGGTGTTTTTCCAGGTATGCCCCTGCCCCATCATTGCTGTGACCGGCAGCGATGGGAAAACCACCACGACCACCATCATTGCCGAGCTGCTGAAAAAGGCGGGGAACACCGTTTATGTGGGCGGCAACATCGGCCATCCGCTGCTGTGTGAGGCGGGGGGGATGCGGCCCACCGACTACGCGGTGCTGGAGCTGTCCAGCTTCCAGCTGATGACCATGCAGTGCAGCCCTCATATTGCTGTGGTGACCAATCTGGCGCCCAATCATCTGGACGTTCACAAAGATATGGCGGAGTACGTCTCCGCTAAGGAAAATGTTTTCCGCCATCAGAAAGCGGGCGATAAAGCCATTTTCAATTTTGACAATGAGATTACCCGCAAGCAGGGTGAGAGCGTGGCTGACCGCGCCGTGTTTTTCAGCCGCCGGACGGAGCCGGTGCAGGGCGTGTTCCTGCGGGGCGATGCCATTGTCTGCCGGGATGCCGCAGGCGAGCGCACTGTTATGGCCACCGGGGATATCAAGCTGCCGGGTGTTCACAACATTGAGAACTACATGGCGGCTATCGCCGCTGTAGATGGCTTGGTCAGCGATGGGATCATCCGGGATTTTGCCCGGGAGTTTGGCGGTGTGGAGCATCGCATTGAGTTGGTACGCACCTATAAGGGTGTGCGGTACTACAACGACTCCATTGCCTCCAGCCCCAGCCGCACCACGGCGGGCCTGCGCTCTTTCCCGGAGAAGGTGATCCTCATTGCAGGCGGCTATGATAAGCACATTCCCTTTGACGCGCTGGGTGATGAGATCGTGGCGCATGTAAAGCTGCTGGTGCTGTGCGGCGCCACCGCCGGTAAAATCCGCGCCGCTGTGGAGAACGCCGGGGACTATCGTCCCGGTCATCCGGAAATTATGGAGATTACCCCCTTTCAAAAGGCAGTGGAGACGGCCCGCGACCGTGCCGTATCCGGCGATGTTGTGACCCTGTCGCCTGCCTGCGCGGCCTTTGACCAGTTCAAGAACTTTGCCGAGCGGGGCAAGACCTTTAAGGCAATCGTCAACAGCTGGCAGGAATAAGGATAAGCTGCCGCGGCATACGCTTCCCGTGAAGGGAGGTGGGTAACCGTGGCTGGATGGCGCTATCTGCGTTTGTCGCCCCGGCAGAGAGCGGGAATATGGCTGATACTGCTGGTGCTTCTGCTGTTGGCGGGGACAGCAGGAATACTATGGCGTCTAAAGCCGGTGATGTGCAGTATGGCCACCGCAAGGGTGTCCAATCTGGTGAACCGCATCGTGTCCGCCGCCGTCAACGACGCGGTGGCCGACGGTGAGATCGACTATCAGAACTTTGTGATCTTCGATAAGGATGAAGCAGGTCATATTACCGCCCTGCGCAGCAATGTGGCGGAGGTGAACCGGATGCAAAGCCGCATTGCCGACGAGATCTTGCGCCGGCTGACAGAGGTTTCCACTAGCGAGCTGGAGATCCCGCTGGGGACGCTGACCGGGTCGGCGCTGCTGGCAGGCCGAGGCCCCCGGCTCTTTGTACGGATGCAGGCGGTGGGCAGCGCCAACGCCGTATTCCGCAACCAGTTTACTTCTGCCGGTATCAATCAGACCCGTCACCAGATTTTTCTGGATGTAGATGTGTACATGAGCATTCTGCTGCCGGGGATGAAAACCTCCACCAAGGTAACCAACGAGATTGCCGTGGCGGAGACCGTAATTGTAGGCAGTGTGCCGGATACCTATACCTATTTCAGTACCATGCCCGACGAGCTGGGGCAGTACGCCGAGGACTATATCATGAACAACGGATAAGAATGAGGATGAGTCATGGATTATCGTGAAGAAATGAAGCAGCTGCGGGAGACACTCAACGCCAACGGGTATCTCTATTACGTACTGGATGCGCCCACCATGTCGGATTATGAGTATGATCATCTCCTGCGGCGGCTGGAGGAGCTGGAAAAGGAGCATCCCGAGGAGATCACCGCCGATTCGCCCACCCAGCGGGTGGGCGGCAAGCTGCTGAGTCAGTTTGAAGAGGTGCGCCATCCGGTGCCGCTGGAGAGCTTGCAGGATGTATTCGATGGCGGAGAAGTGCGGGAATTTCTGGAAAAGATCGCCGCCGACCTTCCGGACGCGGTATTCAGTGTGGAGCCAAAGGTAGATGGCCTGTCCGTGGCGCTGGAATACCGGGACGGTGTATTCGTCCGCGGCGCAACGCGGGGCGATGGCAGGGTAGGAGAGGATGTAACGGAGAATCTGCGAACCATACGCGCGATTCCTATGACGCTGCCGGAGAAGTTGCCCCGTCTGATCGTTCGTGGTGAGGTCTATATGGCCCGCAGTGTGTTTGAGGAGATCAACGCCCGGCGGGAGATCGAGGGAAAGCCCTTGCTGGCCAATCCCCGCAACGCAGCGGCTGGTTCCCTGCGGCAGTTGGATTCCAGAATTGCCGCTCAGCGGCGGCTGGATATTGCCGTTTTCAATTTGCAGCTGGCAGAGGGCAGGACATTTACCACCCACACCGAGACGCTGGACTATCTGGCGGGGCAGCACTTTAAGGTAATTCCCCACAAGCCGCTGGGCAAGGCGGCGGATATTCTGACTGAGATCGACCGTCTGGGAGACGAGCGCATGGCGTTCCCCTTTGATATCGACGGTGCAGTGGTGAAGCTGGACAGCCTGCCAGAGCGTGAGGTGCTGGGCAGTACCGCCAAGTGCCCTCGCTGGGCGGTGGCCTATAAATACCCGCCGGAGCAGAAGCCCTCTGTTTTGAAGGATATTGTGGTGCAGGTGGGCCGCACCGGTGTGCTGACCCCTAAGGCGGTGCTGGAGCCGGTGCGTCTGGCGGGCACCACCGTGACCTATGCCACGCTGCACAATCAGGATTTCATCACCACGAAGGATATCCGCATTGGCGACACCGTTATTGTGCAGAAGGCCGGCGAGATCATTCCGGAGATCGTGGAGGTGGTAAAGGACAAGCGCCCCGCCGGCGCCGTGCCCTATTACCTGCCCAATGTGTGCCCTGTGTGCGGTGCGCCGGTGAGCCGGGATGAGGACGGCGCGGCGATCCGCTGCACCGGCGCAGAGTGCCCCGCCCAGCTGCTGCGGAATTTGACCCATTTCACAAGCCGAAACGCCATGGATATTGACGGTGTAGGCCCGGCGGTGATTCAATCGCTGGTGGATAATGGTCTGGTGAAAACCGCCGCCGACCTGTACCGTCTGCATGCACAGGACATTGCCCAGCTGGATCGTATGGGGGAGAAATCCGCCGCCAATGCCATAGCCGCTATCGAAAAGAGTAAGAAAAACGATCTGTGGCGTCTTATCAGCGCCTTGGGAATCCGTCAGGTAGGCGACAAGGCGGCAAAGGTGCTGGCTGCCCATTTCGGCAGTCTTGCGGCACTGGCCGCCGCCTCGGAGGAGGAGCTGACCGCCATCGACGATGTAGGCCCCATCACCGCCCGGTATATCCGCCAATGGCTGGAAAGCCCGCAGTCTCAGGATCTGCTGGAGCAGCTTCGTGAGGCGGGTGTCAACATGACCAGCCATCAGGAGAAGGTAGACGATCGTTTTACCGGACAGACTTTCGTGCTGACCGGTACGCTGACCCAGTTTACCAGGGACGAAGCTGCTGCCATGATCGAGCAGCGCGGCGGCAAGGCCAGCGGCTCGGTCAGCAAAAAGACCGCCTATGTGGTGGCTGGCGAAAATGCCGGAAGCAAGCTGCGCAAGGCGCAGGAGCTGAACATTCCCGTGCTGACGGAGGAGGAATTTCTCTCGATGCTGCAATAAATTGTAGAGAACCGGTAACAGAAAGATCTTTTCGAATATGTGCGTATTCTGCATTATCGGAGCTGACGTACTTTGCCGGCTGTATTTGTTAAAAAATGAAGGAGGCACTGCCGCTGACCGGCGGCTATTAGTTGGCAGCCGGGGCATATAAAAACCGGCCGGACGATACTGTGGCCGTGTGCAGCGGAAAGCCGCCCGGCGAGTGGTGCTCGGCGGGTATTGTGCGATAAATAAAGTAGAGGAAAGATTCTGTATGATGATTGACAGAATCTTTCCTCTGCTTTTGTTGTGATTTGTGAAATTGAACAAGAAAAAGTGAAAATCTTTGTATGTTTTCCAGTTGATTGAATGCTTCGGTGATGTTAAAATCCATATATAAGCATAAGTAGTATTTGCAGTCGTAGAGACGCTGTAAAATACTGCATTTAAGAGGAGGAATAAGAAAAATGAGCAAGCTCATGAAGATCTGCGATGGTAACGAAGCCGCGGCATATGTGGCATACGCCTTCTCGGAAGTTGCCGCCATCTATCCCATTACCCCGTCAAGCCCCATGGCGGAGCACGCCGATGCGTGGTCGGCCAATGGCAAGAAGAACATCTTCGGCCAGCCGGTTCGTCTGGTGGAGATGCAGTCCGAGGCCGGCGCCTGCGGCGCGTGCC
>CAKTGD010000053.1 GCA_934561335.1 uncultured Oscillospiraceae bacterium | reverse complement strand
TGCTGGGCGAAGCCGTCGTCATAGAACTGGCGCAGCACCTGCTTCCAGGGCAGCTTGCCCTCCTCCACGTCGTCCAGACGCTGCTCCATGTTGGCGGTAAACTTTAAATCGGCAATATCGGAGAAATATTTCTCCATCCAAGTGGTGACCGCCTTGCCCAGATTGGTGATGAGAAGGTACTTGCCCTCTTTCTTCACATAGCGGCGGTCCAGAATGGTGGACACGGTGGGCGCATAGGTGGAGGGGCGGCCGATGCCGTTCTCCTCCATGGCGCGGATCAGCGCCGCCTCGGTATAATGGGCGGGCGGCGTGGTGAAATGCTGACTGGGGACAAAGTCCTTCAGCGTCAGCGCCTCGCCCTCCTTCAGCTCAGGCAGGGCCGGTTCCTTCTCCTCTTTATCCTCGTCATCCCGGCTCTCCTCATACACGGCGGTATAGCCGGAAAACTTCAGCTTGCTGGCGGTGGCCCGGAACAGGTGCTCCTGCGCGGCGATATCCACCGACACGCTGTCATAGATGGCGTTGGCCATCTGGCTGGCCAGAAAACGGCTCCAGATCAGGCGGTAGAGCCGGTACTGCTCCGCCGTCAGGTCGCTGCGGATGGCCTCCGGCGTCAGGGTCACATTGCTGGGGCGGATGGCCTCGTGGGCGTCCTGCGCGCCGGCCTTGGCCTTATACTGCCGGGGAGAGGCGGGCACATAGCCCTCGCCATAGCGGCTGGTGATAAAATCACGGGCGTCACGCTGCGCCTCGTCGCTGATGCGCAGCGAGTCGGTACGCATATAGGTGATAAGGCCCACGGTACCCTCGCCGGTGACATCCACGCCCTCATACAGCTGCTGGGCAATGGCCATGGTGCGGCGAGGGGTCATATTCAGCTTGCGCGACGCCTCCTGCTGCATGGTGGAGGTGGTAAACGGCGGCGCCGGGGAGCGGCTCTTGTCGGTGCGCTTCACCGACTTGACGGCGAACGCGGCGCTGCGCAATTCATCCATCACCGCCTGCACGTCCGCCTGTGTCCGGGGTTCGTATTTCTTGCCGCCGCGGCCGTAATAATGCGCCTTGAACGCGGCCTTTTCCCCATTTTCCAGCACCGCGTCCAGCGTCCAGTACTCTTGCGGCTGGAAATCTGCAATCTCCTGCTCGCGATCGGCTACCATGCGGGTGGCTACGCTCTGTACCCGGCCGGCGGACAGGCCGCGGCGGATCTTCTTCCACATCACCGGGGATATCTGGTAACCCACCACACGGTCCAGCACGCGGCGGGCCTGCTGGGCGTCCACCAGATCCTGATCGATGGCCCGGGGAGCGGCAATGCTCTCGGCCACCACCTTGCGGGTGATTTCGTTGAAGGTGACGCGGCGGGTCTTGTCGTCCGGCAGCTCCAGCAGATGCTTGAGGTGCCAGGAAATGGCCTCTCCCTCACGGTCCGGGTCGGTGGCGAGGTAGACAACGTCGCTGGCGGCAGCGGACTTTTTCAGCTCGCGGATCAGCTCTTCCTTGCCGCGAATGGGTTTATAGTCAGGTTCAAAATCGTGGTCAATATCCACGCCCAACGTGCTCTTGGGCAGGTCGCGCAGATGGCCCATGCAGGCCGTTACCTGATAGTCAGGCCCCAGATATTTGCCGATGGTCTTGGCCTTGGCCGGAGACTCCACGATCACCAGATGTTTTTTGCTCATGCTTCTTCCTCTATTTCTTACTCTTCTTCCGGCAGCAGCACCGTGCGCACAAAGCTGCGCGCTCCGTTTTGAACTGCCCAGCCGCTGATCTCCAGCAGTGTGATGGCCGGCAGCACCCGTTGAATGGGCAGGCCGGTCTGCTCCGCCAGCTGATCGGTCAGCTGGGGGATATCGGTTCGCAGGGCGTGCAGCAGCGTCTGCTGATCCTGCGTAAGGCTGTCCCACTCCGCCGCCGTCATACGGGGCATGGCGGGGGACTGCGCCGCTTCCGGCGCGGGCTCAGATTGTGTTTCCGCCGCCACGCAGGGTGCGCCCGCATCCGCCGGCAGAGGCGGCAGAGGCGGCACGGCGGCGTGCAGCTTATGGGGAAAGCGGTTTTCAAACTCGCCGAGGATATCCCAGCCGCAGGTGGCCAGCCCCGCGCCCTCGCGGAGCAGGCGGTGGCAGCCCACACTGTTGGGCGCGTCGATGGGGCCGGGAACGGCAAACACCTCCCTGCCCTGCTCCAGGGCGTTGGCGGCGGTGATCAGCGCGCCGGATCTGGCAGGCGCTTCCACCACCACGGTGGCCACGCTCAGGCCGCTGAGGATCCGGTTGCGCATGGGAAAATGCCAGCCGTCCGGGCGGGTTCCGGGCGGATACTCTGACAAAAGTACGCCGGTGGCGGCGATATCTTCATACAGCCGACGGTTCTCCGCCGGGTAGATCACATCCACCCCGCCGCCCAGCACGGCGCAGGTAAAGCCGCCGAGACGCAGTGCGCCCCGCATGGCGGCTGAGTCTACGCCGCGTGCCATACCGGAGACCACCATGCCGCCCTGCTGGGTCAGCTCATAGCCCAGCTTTTCGGCGCAGCGGACACCGTAGGGCGTACACTGGCGGGTACCGACGATGGCCACCGCCGCCTCTTCATCAAATAGCGGCATGGCACCCTTGCCATACAGCAGCACCGGCGGCTGATAGATGTTGCGCAGCCGCTCGGGATACAGCGCGTCGGCCATGGTGAGGATAAAAATACCTGACCGGGCACAATCGGCCAAGATGCGCTCCGCCGGGGCCAATGACTTATGCTCCAGCAGGGCAGCCTGCTCCCGGCCCAGTCCCTCTACCTGCAATAATGCGTCCGGGTCAGCATAATATACGTCCTCCGGCGAGGTAAAGTGCGTCAGCAGCAATTGCTTGCTGCTCTCGCTCAGGCCCGGCAGGGCGGAGAGCCAGACCCAGTATTTCAGCGCCGCCATGGCCTGCACCTCCCTTTCCTTCTCAGCGGTAGCTCTCCCACAGCAGCACCGCGGCGGCAATGGCCGCATTGAGCGACTCACACCGGGGCGACATGGGGATCTTCAATGTTTTTTGGCACATATCCAGCACGGCAGGGCTGAGCCCCTGTCCCTCGCTGCCGATGGCGAGGACACAGCGCTCCAGCGGCACCGCACGCACATCCTCCGTATCCGCACGCAGAGCCGTTCCGTACAGGGGCAGGCCGCTGCGCGCCAGCAGCGCCGGAAGCGCACACGCAGGCAGTATCCAGACCGGGCGGCGAAACACCGCGCCCATGGAGGCGCGCACGGTTTTGACGCTCCACGGATCGGCACAGCCCTCCAGCAGCAGCAAGCCGTCAAAATCAAAGGCGTCCAGCGTGCGGAGGATGGTACCCACATTGCCGGGATCCTGCACGCCATCCAGCACCAGATAGCGGCTGCCGGAAAGTGCGGCGGGCATCTCGCAATCCGGGAGGGACACGGTGAACAGTGTGCCCTGGGGCGACTTCATGGGGGAGATGGAGGCCATCACATCCGGCGGCACCTGCACCGCACGGACGCCATCGGGCAGCGGCGGCAGGGCTTGGCCCTCCGTAACCGCCAGATGGCGTATGGGGGCGTTCCACCGCAGGGCCTCGGCCAGCAGCTTGGGACTGTCGCACAGGTACAGCCCCTGCTCGCGGCGGTAGGCGGCGGAAGCGCCCAGCTTTTTCATCTGGGCCAGCAGTGGATTGGCGCGGCTGGTGATTTTCTCCATGGAGCGCTCCTTTCTGGCAGAGTGGGAAAGTCTGACCCGACAAACCTTTGTCGGGTCAGCGATGGTCGGCTTTCGTCCGGAGGCTTCATGGTCGGGTGGGCTGATGACCTGACTTGGATAGAGGGCGATTGATAGGGTAAGATGGCGCAAAATGCTTCGTTTATCTGAAAAGAAGCGGCGGACGTTTGCGGAAAGTTATATAATAGTATAACACATTGATTTACAAAACTCAATACAGCAATTTCCTTGCAGAAGTGCCGTAAAAATCATCTACCGCACAGCGCCCGGGGATACCCCCGAGCGCTGTACGGTAGACGCAATGGCAATCGGCCCGACAGAGCCTGCCGCCACTAATTAATGCATCGCAAAGCAGGTTAGCGTGTGCGTTCTCCTGCCTGCTTTGTTGTCATTTGCCTTCTGCCGGCGGGTGTTTTTCCGCCGGCCTCCGGGCCGGTTACTTGTTCAGGAAGTCGTAGGCGAACTGAGCGGTGAGCGCAGAGCCGCGCCAAAGCACAGACTCGTCCACGGTGTACTTCTCGTTGTGGTTGGTGTAGACCAGACCCTTTTCCACGTTTCTCGAGCCGATGAAGGCGAAGAAACCGGGGATCTTCTCCATGAACAGCGCGAAGTCCTCGCTGCCCATGAGGGCCGGCATCTCGTTGTTGATACCCTCGGTACCGAAGAGATTGACAGCGGCATTCTGCGCGATCTCGTTCAGTTCGTGGTTATCGTTGATGACAGCGGGCAGCATGGGGCTGAACTCCAGCTCGGCGGTACAGTCGTGCGCCTCGGCCGTGCTCTTGATGATCTTGGTCAGGTCTTCCTCAAGGTGATGTCTCAGATCGCGGGAGTAGGTACGGATGGTGCCGACCAGCTCCACATCGGGGCAGATGATGTTGTACATGCTGCCGCCATGGAACTTGCCCACTGTGACCACCAGAGGATTGACGGGGTTATTCTTGCGGCTGACATAGGTTTGCAGCGCCATGACGATGGCGGAAGCCGCAACGATGGCATCGTGACCGTCCTGCGGGGCAGAGCCGTGGGACTGGAGACCCTTGACACGGATGGTGAAGTTATCGCAGGAAGCCATGCGGTTGCCGGGCGCAACGCAGACATAGGGCGCATCCAGCGTGCCCCAGATGTGCTGGCCGAAAATCGCGTCAACACCGTCAAGGATATTGTGGTCAACATAGTACTTTGCGCCGCAGGCCATCTCCTCGCCGGACTGGAGCAGGAACTTGACCTTGCCCTTCAGCTCGTCCTTCTTCTCCAGCAGGATCTTGGCCGCGCCCAGCAGCATTGCAATATGGTTATCGTGGCCGCAGGCGTGCATCACGCCCTCGTTCTGAGAGGCAAACTCGAGACCGGTGCCCTCCTTAACGGGCAGCGCGTCGATATCGGCACGCAGCATGATGGTGCGGCCGGGCTTGCCGGTGTCCAGCGTGGCAATCATGCCGGGGTAATCCGGGAAGGTCTGAATCTCCATGCCCATCTTCTCAAACTCTGCGACCAGAGCATTGGTGGTCTCCCACTCTTTGAAGCTGAGCTCGGGATGTGCGTGGAAGTATCTTCTGCGCTCGATAATATAAGATTCGTACTTTTGGGCCAGAGCTTTGATATCCATAAAAGCCACTCCTTTTTCGTATTGATTTAAGCGTGAAAGGGACGGCACAACAGGCTGTTATGTCGTCCCACAGGCTCACTTATTGAGGAAATCTGCCGCTACCTGACAGTACAGGCAAGCACCATTGAGCAGAACGTCCTCGTCTACCTTGAACTTGGGACTATGATGCGCATTGCAGGTGTCCTTCTCCGGATTGCCGCAGCCCAACAGCGCAATGGCGCCCATCTGATCGGGGGCCGCGTCGATAAAGAAGCAGAAATCCTCGCCGCCGGTGGTGGGATCGAAGTCGATCTTGTAGCTGTCATCGTCGCCAAAGACCTTCTTGCAGGCGCCATCAATGACATCCGCCATGACGGGATGGTTAATGGTAGGCGTTGTGAGGTTGTTGTACGCCATCTTGTAGGTGCATCTGTAGGCCTCGCAGATACCCTTCACGATGCGCTCGATGCGCTCGGGGAACTCGGCGAAAACCTGTCTGTCGAAGCAGCGGGTGGTGCCGCCCAGATAGCCGCTGTCGGCCACAACGTTCCAGCGGGTACCCACGTCCATACGACCGACCGTGCAAACGGCGGCGTCGATGGGTCTATACTCGCGGGAGACGATGGTCTGGAGCGAATTGACGATCGCGGCGCAGCAGGTGACCGCGTCGTGGCAGTTTTGAGGCTCGGCGCCGTGGCCGCCCTTGCCCTGTACCCAGATCTCAAACTGGCCGGCAGAGGCCATTTTGGGGCCGGCGGTGAAAGCGACCTGACCGGAGGGGATCTGCGTCCAGATATGCTGGCCGAACACCGCGTCAACGCCTTCCATCGCGCCGTTCTTGATCATGGACTGCGCGCCCTCTGCCGTTTCCTCAGCGGGCTGGAAGGCAAGCTTTACGGTGCCGCACAGCTCGTCCTTGATATCGTTGAGGATATGGGCGGCGGTGAGCATCATGGCGGTATGGGTGTCGTGTCCGCAGGCGTGCATCGTACCGTCAACAGTGGACTTGTAGGGCAGGTCATTCTCCTCGGGGACGGGAAGTGCGTCCATATCGCCGCGGATCAGAATGGTCTTGCCGGGCTTGCCGCCCTTGATGGTGGCCAGCACACCGGTCTCAAGACCGCACTGCACATAAGGCACGCCGATCTTATCGAGTTCAGACTGGATGAACTTACTGGTTTCGTATTCTTTGGTGCTGAGTTCAGGATGCATGTGGATGTATCTGCGGGTCTCGATAATATAAGATCCGTACTTTTGTGCCTGAGCTTTAATGTCCATAAAAAGCCCCTCCTTTTAATGATTTGTTAATCCGGGGGAACAGCGCAGGCGATTACATGGGATCGCCCGGCTGCCCCATAAGATCACTTGTTAAGAAAGTCTACCGCTACCTGACCGTACAGGCAGGCGCCGCCGAACAGTGCATCCTCGTCGATCTTGAACTTGGGACTGTGGTGCGCGGTGCAGGTGCCCTTCTCCGGGTTACCGCAGCCCACCAGCGCAATACCGCCCATCCGGTCGGGCGCTGCGTCGATGAAGAAGCAGAAATCCTCGCCGACGGTGGTGGGATCGAAGTCGATCTTGTAGCTCTCATCGTCGCCGTACACCTTCTTGCAGGCGCCGTCGATGATCTCCGCCATGGCGGGATGGTTGACGGTGGGCGCGGTGAGGTTCTTATACTCGAACTTGTAGGTACATCTGTACGCCTCGCAGATTCCCTTTACGATGCGCTCGATGCGCTCGGGGAACTCGGCGAAAACCTGTCTGTCGAAGCAGCGGGTGGTGCCGCCCAGATAGCCGCTGTCGGCCACTACGTTCCAACGGGTACCCACGTCCATACGGCCGACCGTGCAAACGGCGGCGTCAATGGGGCGGTATTCGCGGGAGACGATGGTCTGGAGCGAATTGACGATCGCGGCGCAGCAGGTGACCGCATCGTGACAGTTGTGAGGCTCGGCGCCGTGGCCGCCCTTGCCCTGTACCCAGATCTCAAACTGACCGGTAGAGGCCAGTCTGGGACCGGCGGCGAAAGCAACCTGACCGGTGGATATCTGCGTTGTCCAGATATGCTCGGCAAAAACTGCGTCAACGCCTTCCATTGCGCCGTTGGAAATCATGACATTGGCGCCCTCGGCAATCTCCTCGGCAGGCTGGAACGCAATCTTGACAGTGCCGCACAGCTCGTCCTTGATGTCGTTGAGCATGTGGGCAGCGGTGAGCAGCATGGCGGTATGGGTGTCGTGGCCGCAGGCGTGCATCACACCGTCAATGGTGGATTTGTGGGGCAGATCCGTCTCCTCGGGGACAGGCAGCGCGTCCATGTCGGCGCGGAGCAGAATGGTCTTGCCGGGCTTGCCGCCTTTGATGGTGGCAAGCACGCTGGTCTCAAAGCCGCACGTCTCGTGGGGCACACCGATCTTGTCAAGCTCTTCACGCAGATACTTGCTGGTTTCATATTCCTGCGTGCTGAGTTCGGGATGCATATGGATGTGTCTATAGGCCTCGACGACATAATTGCTGTATTTCTGGGCGGGTACCTTGATATCCATGATGTTTCCTTCCTTTAGTAGAGAAATATGCAGATGCAGCTCGTTCGCTTTTGATGCATCTGAAGCAGGCGATTTCGCCGTCTTGTTCAAACTGCGCCGCATAAGTAAATTATGCGGCGCAGCCGTTGAACTATGGTTTACTATGTATGATACCGAAATCAGAACAGGTTGGTGAACAGACCCGCAATGACAACGGAGGTGATGGTGACGGTGGTGAAGCCGCCGACGATCATGCTGGGATACATCTCGCTCATGAGGTAATCCACCTCGCCCTTATCCTTACCAAGAGCCTTGCAGGTATTCTCGGTGATAATGGCATTGGGGGGGAAGCCGTACAGAGCGGTCAGACTGTTTGCCAGAGCAAGGCAGAAGTCTGTTTTCAGGAGCTTTGCGGCGATGAACACAAAGATGGCCATGCCTGCCACGCCGACAACGATGAGGAGCACCATGGGGCCGATAACGGAGCCCAGCATTTCGGGCGTCGCGTCCTTCAAACCGTCGAACACGTACATCATCAGAGCGAACATGACGATACCGTAGGAGTTGGCCTTGTTGAGGGAGTTAACATCCAGCAGGCCGATGGTGGTGAACAGAACACCGAGAACCAGCGCCCACACAGCACCGGAGATCTTGCCGATACCGGGCAGAGGAATGCTGCCGAGCATGGTGGCGAACCAAGCAACGATACCGAGCTTGAGGAAGATCATGATGGGGCTGTTCCACTTCTCGGGCAGCTCGGGGATCAGCTTCTTCTTGGCAGGCTTGTTAGCGGTGCCGGCTTCCAGAGCATTTGCCTCTTCAATGGCGTCCATATCAACAGCCTTGACAGCGCCGGAACGGAAATTCTTCAGCAGCTTCTTGCCTTCCAGCTGGAGGCACAGAGCGGTGAGAGGATAGCCAGCGAAGCCCTGAACGCAGTACATGGCGATTGCGAAGACTGCGGCAGCCTCGAGACCTCTCTCAGCAGCAGCGCTCTGCATGGTGACGGCTGCGACGATACCGCCCGTCAGGGGAGGCAGACCGGCAACCACGTACTCTCTGCCGATGATGGGGATGCAGATGAACCAGCAGGCCAGACTCATACCAGCCAGACCGGCAAGGCAGATAACGATGGTCTTCCACTGTTCACCCAGCTGCTTGAGGCTGATGATGGTGCCCATGTGCGTGATGAGCAGGTAAATACCGATGGTGCTGCCGAAGGGAATCAACACGGAGTCGGAGATCAGGGTCTTCGGCAAGACAGTCCAATAACCAATCAGCAGGACGACCGCCGTGACGAACACGGAGGGAACCCACGCCTTGGTCTTGATGGACACTACGTCGCCTATCAGATAGGCTACAGCGCACAGAACGAATGCCAATGCAAAATTGTACATTTTGTTCCTCCTTTTTCTTTTCATTTTCTGCCGTAAATTTTATATCATGCCGCATGGCAGGCAAGCAACACAGCATGATACAAGCATGTCTATATTATAGCAGATTTGTCGATTAAGTCAAGAACTTCTACAATTCAAGCGCCGCTTTGGCATTTTTAGACAAGAAAAATTGTAAAAACTCACAAAATTATGAAGATGCCTGTCGATATTCTTTTTTCTCCAATTGTCCCTTTTTCAGGTGAAACTACCCCGCAGAGGTACTTCTGCGGGGTAGTTTTATTACAGTATTTGGAAATCAATAGAGCTTTGCGCCGGCGGGGATATGGGGATCTACCATTAGCAGATGCAATCTCTCCTCTCCGTTTTCGTGATGGACGGCGGAAATCAGCATACCGCAGGAGTCGATACCCATCATGGGGCGAGGCGGGAGGTTGGTGATGGCGATGCAGGTCTTGCCCACCAGCTCCTCCGGCTCATAATAGTCGTGAATACCGCTCAAAATGACCCGGTCTACGCCGGTTCCGTCATCCAAAGTGAACTTCAGGAGCTTCTTGGACTTCTTCACAGCTTCGCATTCCTTGACCTTCACAGCCCGGTAATCGGACTTGGCGAAGGTGTCAAAATCCACGAAATCCTTGAACAG
>CAKTGD010000052.1 GCA_934561335.1 uncultured Oscillospiraceae bacterium | reverse complement strand
GCATAGGAGGGAGAGGAGATGATCTTTTGCAGGATCTGCCGGCCCTTGCTGGCGGCGATCCGCATTTTGCGGCGGATATCCGTCAGCTCGGCGCTGGCGGTGTCGGCGATGGTCTCCTCGTCCAGAATCGCGCCGTGGATGCGATCCTCCAGATACTTATTGGTGTGCAGGGCGCTGAAAAAGCGGTCGATGGCGGTGGCCTCACCCTTGCGCTCGGCGTCGTATTCATAGACCCGCCGGGCCGCCGTCAGCAGCCCTGCGATGTTCAGCAACTCCCGGGTGTTCAGCATACCGCCCCGGTCGGCTCTTGCCAGCGGCTCGGCCACGTCCTTTACCCCGGCAAAGCTGGGAGAGCCGTACAGCCCCAGCCGTTCCCGGGCGGCGTCGGTCTCGTCCAGCAGCCGCAGCACCTCCTGCCGGTCGGTGGCGGGCATCAGCTTCCGGCTCTTTTCACGGGCTGCCTCGCTGACCGCCCGGGCCGACAGCATTTCCAGCACCGCCGGTAATTCCAGCGTGCGGATGGATTTTTCAAACAATTCACTCATAATATAATGTTGTATCCTTGACTTGTTGTTTGTGTTGTGGGGAATTTCGCGCTCCGGTGTCGAGGACGCCGCCCTCTACCGGGTCACTCCGCATCCTCCACCGGCAAAAACGCCTTGTAATAATCCAGCGTCCGGAAGCTCCGCTCCAGCTGCACGGCGCAGAAGGCCTCCGCGGCACGATCCAGCATCCGCAGATCATGGCGCGCCAGCGTGAAGGCGTAAAGTCTTCTTGGCGGACAGTACAGAATGTAGCGCAGCGCCTGCACGGCGCTTTGCGTCAGGGGCAGGCTCAGTCCGCTGCCGCTGAGGCGGCAGCCGCCGCAGCGCAGCACACCCTGCATCGCGTCCAGCATGGGAGCCTCCGGCATCTCCCGGCCGCAGACGGCGCAGCCGTCTGTCAGCGGGGCAAAGCCCGCCGTTTCCATCAGCCGCCAGACAAAGGCGGTTTTCACCACCAGCGGCTCCTTGCCCAGCGTCCCCAGCGCGAACAGCGCGTTGAGCAGCAGCGGCAGAATCTCTGCTGCCGCCATGGCGTCCTGACACACGGTCTCGGTCAGTTCGGCAAAAAAGGACGCCAGCGCCAGCCGTTCAATATCCCGCCGCACACCGTCAAACAGCTCCATGGTGCCCGCCTCCGCCAGATAGTACCACTCGCCCTTGCGCCGCAGGGTCATCTCGCTGTAGGCCAGCAGCTGGCAGGCGGCGGTATACTTGCTGCGGCGGCTGCGGGCCCCCTTGGCAATGACGCTGATGCGTCCCAGCTCCGGCGTCAGCACCGTCAGGATCTTGTCAGATTCCTTTGTCTCCGTCTCCCGCAGCACAAGGCCGGGCGTCACGATGATTCCGTTGTCCACGATTCGCCCTCCGTCCCGGGATCACTCCTCGTTAAAGCCCTGTGCGCGGATAAAGTTCACATTATCCCGCCAGTTTTCCTTTACCTTGACCCAGGTCTCCAGATAGACCTTGGTGCCCATAAAACGCTCGATATCCTGCCGGGCCATGGTGCTGATGCGCTTCATCATGTCGCCGTGCTTGCCGATGATAATGCCCTTGTGGCTGGCCTTTTCGCAATAGATGGTCACATCCAGATCGATGATGCCGTTATCACGCTCGGTAAAGCGGGTCACCTCCACCGCCGTGCCGTGGGGGATCTCCTTATCCAGGCACAGCAGCATCTTCTCCCGCACGATCTCGGCGCACACCTGCGCGTCCGGCTGGTCGGTGGTCATGCCGTCAGGGAACAGCTGGGACCCCTCCTGCGCGTATTTCCCCAGCTGTGCCAGCAGCTCATCCAGTCCGCTGCCGGTGCGGGCGGAGATGGGAATGATGGCGTCAAAGCCGCTGTATGCCTCGTTATAGGCGGCAATCACCGCCAGCAGGTCGTCCTTCTTCTCCACGGTGTCGATCTTGTTGATGCACAGCACCACCGGCAGATGCTCCTCCTCGATACGGCGCAGCAGAATCCGCTCCGGCTCGCCCACATGGGCGATGGGCTCCACCAGCAGCAGCGCGCACTCCACAGCGCTCAGGCTTTCCCGCACCACCTTGACCATATAGTCGCCCAGACGGCTGCGGGGCTTATGGAGGCCCGGCGTATCCAGCAGCACAAACTGGGTATCGTCCCGGTTCACCACGCCGTAGATCCGGTTGCGGGTGGTCTGAGGCTTTCTGGACACGATAGCGATCTTCTCGCCCACAAGGGCGTTGGTCAGGCTGGACTTGCCCACATTGGGCCGTCCGCATACGGTGATCATTGCGGTTTTTGTAATGTTCATTCAGGTGATCCTCAACTTTCTTTCATTTGAGCTTTTTGTATATTTATTTCCGTTCAAGGCCCAGTGCGGCCATGATGGTCTCCTCCCGCTCACGCATACGGGCCTTCTGCGCTCCCTCGTCCATGTGGTCATAGCCCAGCAGGTGCAGCACAGAGTGGACGGCCAGATAGGCCAGCTCCCGCCGGTTTGAATGGCCGTACTCCTTGGCCTGCGCCTTCACCCGCTCCAGCGAGATGGCCATGTCGCCCAGCGGCACAAGGCCGGTGGCCACGTCCGCGTCCTCCTCATCCGGCAGCTGCCCCTCCGCCAGCTCCAGCGCGGGGAAGCTCAGCACATCCGTGGGCCTGTCCACCTGCCGCATGTCGCGGTTCAATTCCTGTATGCCGGCGTCGCCGGTGACGTATACATCCACCTCGCAGGGTACGTCCACCCCCTGCCGGTCAAGGGCCGTGCGGATAACCTTGCGCAGGAAGCTCTTGGTACCGTCGCTGACGCCGGGGACATCCGCCGTTACCGGGATATAGTGTCGTTTCATTTCTTCCTCCTGTCCTCATACCGGGCGTAAGCCTCGATGATCCGTTGCACCATCACATGGCGCACCACGTCCTCCTGCGTCAGACGGCAGATGCCAACGCCCTCCACATCCCGCAGCACCTTCATGGCCTCCTTCAAACCGCTGACCTTGTCGGCGGGCAGGTCGATCTGGGTCACATCGCCGGTAATGACCATCTTGGAGCCAAAGCCCATACGGGTCAGGAACATCTTCATCTGCTCGCGGCTGGTGTTCTGTGCCTCGTCCAGAATGATAAAGCTGTCGTCCAGCGTGCGGCCCCGCATGTAGGCCAGCGGCGCCACCTCAATATTGCCCCGCTCCAGATATTTCTGATACGTCTCCGCGCCCAGCATGTCGAACAGCGCGTCATACAGCGGCCGCAGATAGGGATCCACCTTGGATTGCAGGTCGCCGGGCAGAAAGCCCAGCCGCTCGCCGGCCTCTACCGCAGGCCGGGTCAGCACGATGCGGTTCACCTGCTTGTCCCGGAAGGCGGCCACCGCCGCCGCCACCGCCAGATACGTCTTGCCGGTACCGGCGGGGCCAACGCCGATGGTGACGGTGTTGTGCAGCACCGAGTCCACATACTGCTTCTGGCCGATGGTTTTGGGCTTGACGGGCCGCCCCTTGCTGGTGATGCAGATCACATCCTGGGTCAGCTCGCTGATGCGCTCGGACTGGCCGCTGCGGCACAGGCCGATAACGTAGCGGACGTGCTGCTGGTTGATGGCCTCGCCCTTGGCGCTGAGCGTCAGCAGGGCCTGCACCGCCTTTTCCGCCAGCATCACGTTCTCCGGCTCGCCGGAGATGACGATCTCGCCGCCCCGGTTGGCCACCTGCACCTGAAATTCCGTTTCCAGCAGGCGAATATTCTCATCGAAGGAGCCAAACAGATTGATGGCCTCCTCCATGCGTTCGATACTGATGCGTTGTTCCATGTCTTTATAAGCCTTCTTTCTCCACTTCCACGCTGACGCCGATCTGCTCGCGGCACTCCGCCGTCAGCGTCACGCACAGCATCTCCCCCTGCCGCTGGGCGGAAAAGCGGGTGGATGTGACCGTACCGCCCTGCGTCATCAGTCCGGGCAGCTGCGCCAGCAGCTGTGCCTCGCCCTCTGCCCGGGCCTGCGCCGCGGAGCGCTGGACCGTCCGGCTTTCCCGGTACGTCACGGTTTCCACCGTCAGCGCGGCAGGCAGACGCAGGCCAAAGGGAAGCGTCAGCGGATGATTTGTGGTTATTTTATCACAACCTGCCCCCAACATGCTACCCTTTCCGTAGATTTTTATCCGCTGTTTTCCCAGATCCAGCGCCACGCGTCTGACGGTTTTCACCGCATCGGTCTTTTCCTCCGCCGTCAGCGGCACGGAAACCGACAGCGTATACCACGTTCTGGCATAGACCCGGCCCCGGCCGCACAGGAACCGTACCGCGCCGAAGCGGTCGTCCGCCACCCCGGAGATCAGCAGCTGACCCTGCGTGACCACCGTGCCGGGCTGCACCACGGCCTGCCCGTCCAGCGCCTCCACACGGGTGACAAGGCCGCTGCGCCCGGCCACCACGTTGCAGACGCTCTCCCTGTCCGCCACCTGCGGCGGACGTCTGCGCTCCACCACCTGCACATGGGCGGTGCAGCCCTTTACGTTGACCGACAGCCACGAAATATCCCCCAGCTCCAGCAGCACATGGTTGCGCAGCGTCTCCTGATCGAAGCTGAGCGCATGCGTGCCCACGCTTACGCCGTTGCGCTCCAGTGCACGCAGGATTTTTTCCGTGGGCACGGTGTCGTTGCCCGTTACCTGAAAATCCCAGATGAAGCTGCTGCCGTAGGCATACAGCGCCATCGCCAGCACCAGCGCGGCCAGCAACACATAGCGCCGCCGCATCCGGCGCAGCATCAGCGGCGCGCCCTGCTCGCCCAGACGCTCCAGCCGGGCGTCCGTATCGGCGGCGGCCTCCGCCAGCTGCTGTGCGCCTGCCCGGGTGGTGCGCAGCGTGAAGCACCGCTCCGTCTGCCATCTCACGTCCCAGAACGGGATCTCGTGTACGGCGCACAGGTTCAGCACCCGCTCCGGCGCGGCGCTTTGGCACCGCAGCAGCACGCTGCCCCGCAGATAGTTCCATATTTTTGCGTACATAGCTACTCCACCAATTCGATTTTTTCGATCACGCCGTCAATGCGCAGCTCCTCGCCGGTCATGGCCTGCAATTGCAGCCCCCGGCCCGTCAGGCGCACCACCACCGAGCCGCCGTTGATATCCACCGCCTCGGTGGAATAGGCCAGCACGCCGCGGTGGCGGTCCATGTAGAAAGCGTGGCTGCCGTACAGCTCCATCCGGGGAATGCCCGGGGCCAGAATCGGCGGCAGATCCAACCGCTCAGCCGCCGCCAGACTTTTTTGCGCCAACCGCTTGCCGATACCCTCGCCCATAAGCCTCACCTCCCCTGATATCTATGCGCCGCCGGGCGGGAAATTGCCTGTCCGGGCATGGATGGCGGCCCGCGCGCATATGCTTTGCCGGGAGGTGAGGCCGGTGAAGGCGCGCATACGATCGGCGCTGCGCGGCGGCGTGCTGCTGGCATGGCTGGCGGCGCTTTTATGGCAGAGCGAGGCGGTGGGACAGGCGGTGCGTCAGGGACTGGCGCTGTGCGCCCGGTCGGTGATCCCGGCGCTGTTCCCCTTTTTCGCGGCGGTGTCTTTTGCCGCAGGCTGCGGCTTTTTCCACATGCTGCGGCATCTGGGCATTCCCGAGGAGGCCGCCGTATTTCTGCTGGGCGCCGTGGGCGGTTATCCGGTGGGCGCCCGGACGCTGGGCCAGCTGTACCGGCAGGGCGGTATCTCCCGGCAGCAGGCGCTGCGCCTGCTGACCTTTTGCAACAACGCTGGTCCCTCCTTCATCCTCTCCCTCGTCGGCGCAGGGGTATTCGGCAGCCGCCGCGCCGGTCTTGTCCTGTACGGCATCCACCTTCTGGCGGCGCTGGCGGCAGGCGGACTGCTGGGCGGCCTTTCCCGCCAGGAGACGACGCCCGGCCAAGCGGTATCCGCGCCGCCTGCCCCCTCCCTGCCGGTGCTGTTTGTCACCTGCGTGCGCGATGCGGCGCTGGCTATGGTCCACATCTGCGCCTTTGTGGTGTTCTTTCTGGCGCTGGCGGCGCTGTTGGCGGCGGTGTGGCCGGACTGTCCGGGCGCGGCAGCGGGCCTGCTGGAGCTGACCTCCGGCGTGGCCGCCCTGTCCCCCTCCCCTGCCGGCTTCTGCGCGGCGGCGGCGATGCTGGGCTGGGGCGGCGTATCCGTCCATTGCCAGACGGCGGCGGTGCTGGCGGATACCGGCCTGCCGCTGGGACGTTACCTGCTGGCAAAGGCGCTGCACGGTGCCCTTTCCGCGCTGCTGGCGCTGGCGGCATGGCCGCTTCTCTTTTGAAAGGGCAGTTTTAACGAAAAAAAGACGTGCAAAACGGCGTGTAAGGCGCTATAATAGGGGGCAAATAACCTCTCGGGAGGAGCTTCTGATGCGTATTACCGTAAAAGTCGGCACGTCCACGCTGGCCCACGCCACGGGACGGCTGAATATCCAGCGGATGGAAAAGCTGTGCAAGGTGCTCAGCGACCTGAAAAATGCAGGGCACGAGATCATTCTGGTGTCCTCCGGCGCCATCGGCATGGGGGTGGGCAAGCTGAACCTGCCGGGGCGGCCCAAGGACATGCCCACCAAGCAGGCTGCCGCCGCCGTGGGCCAATGTGAGCTGATGTACACCTATGACAAGCTGTTCAACGAGTACAGCCACACGGTGGCCCAGGTGCTGCTGACCGGCGAGGACGTGAAGAACGAGCACCGCAGCCACAACATGCGCAGCACCATCTTCCGCCTGCTGGAGCTGGGCGCACTGCCCATCATCAACGAAAATGACGCGGTGGCCACCGATGAGATCGGCGTGGAGAACACCATCGGGGAAAATGACACCCTCTCCGCCATTGTGGCGGCGGCGGTAGGCGCGCAGCTGCTGATCCTGCTGAGCGATATTGACGGGCTCTATGACAGCGACCCCCACCGAAACCCCGATGCAAAGCTGATCCACACCGTGGCCGATATTGACGACCACATTCTGGCGCTGGGCGGCGGCAGCGGCAGCGCACTGGGCACCGGCGGCATGGCCACCAAGCTCCACGCCGCGCAGGTGGCTACGGCGGCAGGCTGCCAGATGGTGATCGCCAACGGGCAGCGGCCGGAGCTTTTATATGACGTGGTGGCGGGCAAGCCGGTGGGCACCCGCTTTCTGGTAAAGGAGGCTGAAGCATGACGACCATCGACATTCTGAAGAAAACAAAGGCGGCGTGGCCCCACATCAGCAGCGCCTCCGCCGAAACGAAAAACGCCCTGCTGCGGGCCATGGCCGACCGCCTTGAGGCGGAAAGCGCCGCCATTCTGGCGGCCAACCGGGCGGATATGGACGCGGCGCGGCAGCATATTTCCCAGGTAATGCTGGATCGGCTCTATCTGGACGAAAAGCGGATCGCCGCCATGGCCGACGGCATCCGGGCAATCGCCGCTCTGCCGGATCACACGGGCCGCATTCTCTCTGAGGTGTGCCGTCCCAACGGCATGACCATCTGCAAGCAGCAGGTGCCGCTGGGTCTGGTGTCCATCATCTATGAAAGCCGCCCCAACGTCACCTCCGACGCGGCGGCGCTGGCCGTTAAAAGCGGCAACGTGTGCGTGCTGCGCTGCGGCAAGGAGGCGTATCAATCCGCCCACGCCATTGTCAAGGCGCTGAAGGCCGGGATCGCGGCGGCAGGCGGCGATGCCGAGATCGTCAACATCGTGGAGGATATTACCCGCCAGAGCGCCGCCGATATCATGACCGCCAAGGGGCTGGTGGATCTGCTGATCCCCCGGGGCGGCGCGGGGCTGATCCGCTCCTGCGTGGAGAACGCCACCGTCCCCTGTATCGAGACCGGCACCGGCATCTGCCATGTCTATGTGGACGCCTTCGCCGATCTGGACATGGCGCTGCGCATTGTGGTAAACGCCAAAACCAGCCGTCCCTCCGTCTGCAACGCCGAGGAGGTGCTGCTGGTGCACAGCGCCGTGGCGGAGCGGTTCCTGCCCATGCTGAAAAAGGCGCTGGTGGATGACCGCTCCGCCGCGGGGCAAAGCCCGGTAGAGCTGCGGCTGGACAGCCGGGCCGCCGCCATCATTCCCGGCACGCCTGCCGGCGCAAAGGACTTCGACACGGAATTTCTGGACTATATTCTGGCTGTCGCCATCGTGGACAGCGTGGACGAGGCCATCGGCCATGTGCTGGCCCACTCCACAGGCCACAGCGAGTGCATCGTCACGGAAAACGCGGAAAACGCACAGCGCTTTGTCAACGGAACCGACAGTGCGGCGGTGTATGTGAACGTGTCCACCCGCTTCACGGACGGCGGTGAGTTTGGCCTTGGCTGCGAGATGGGCATCTCCACCCAGAAGCTGCATGCCCGCGGCCCCATGGGTCTGGACGAGCTGAGCACCTATAAGTATATCATCCGTGGAAACGGACAGATCCGATAAATAAAGAGCGGCGCGCCCATGCTTTTACCTGCATGGACGCGCCTTTTTTCTATTTCATGGTCTTGCTGTTGTTGAGCACCATGGTGCTGTAGAGAAACAGCACATCCTCGCTGCCGTCCGGTGTGAAGAACCGGCCCAGCAGCTGCGTGGAGAGGTAGCGGATATCCACCGCGTAGATGGTGCGGTAGCTTTCCGCCAGCAGGGGGATCAGGCTGCTGGCAAAGGAGTCCCGGAACACCACCAGCGTTTTGTCGGTGGCGGAAAGGGGGCTGTCAACGCGCAGCAGAGAGCGGCTGCCCTGTAAGTAAAGGTCATAGGGCGTGTCCGTGTCCACGGCGGACAGGTCGTACAGCGGCTCGTCCGCCTGCGTCTCATAGTCGTAGACCGTGCAGGCATCCAGCACCTTGCCGGTGAGATAGCACAGCGTATCCGCCGCCAGCGGCTCGTCCGCCTTGGCTGCATAGCTGCCGGAAAAGGACTCATCCGCCGTGTTCTCCTCAAAAGCATCCGCCATAGGAACGCCCATGGCCTGCGCCAGCGCCTGCGCCGTGGGGATCAGCCGCTCCTGCCGCCAGTGGGGATCGGTGCGGTAATAGTCCTCCAGCGTCAAAAGCGGCGCGATGTCCGCATACCGGACAAAATCCAGCGCGCCCAGCAGCGCGTCCGCCGTCTCCTGCGCCGCGGCGGGGGTATACCCCTCCGGCGGCTGGGTAAAGCTGCCCTTGTCGGGGATCACCGACAGGTAGATATGTCCGGCGTTGGCGGTCAGGTACCCGTCATAGAGCTGCTGAAACTTCCGCGCCGCGTAGGCGAGGGACTTTTCATCAAACGCCGCCTCGGTGGAGGCGGCATACCCCTCGTACACATACACCTCAGGAAGCGCCGCACTCGGCGGCGCTTCCTGTTCAGTTTCAGGGAGCCATCCGGCCGCGCCCAGCACAAGGGCGCAGCTGAGCAGCACAAAGGCCGCCTGCTTCAAATGGCGCACTCTCACACCTGAAGCGCTTCGTCATAGGCCAGCTTCATGCCGAAAATGCCGCTCAGGCGGCTGGCAAAATCGTCCACCAGCTCATCGGCGCCGAACACCACCACCACATACGCATCGCGGACGGCTACCACCACCTTGTCGGGGAAGCCGCACATCCACTGGTGATCCTGAATGGCGCCGCGCAGCTCCGTGGCCAGCGCATCGGTGTCGCCGGTGGCGTGATAGGCGGCGGCGGTGAAGGTGTTGGCGTTCATCATATGGATCAGCGACGCGGCCTCATCCACCTGTGCGCTCTCCGGCAGCACCAGATTGATCTCGGCCAGAGAACGGTCGGTCAGGTCATAGGCGCCGGGGGCATCGTCCACCATGTTCTCCTGCTCCGGGCCGCCGCCGACGACGGCAAACTTCTCATCCTCGCCAAAGTCGTTCCACACGGTTTCCAACAGGCTCAGGGTGCCGGTGATCTCGGTGGGCTGATCGCCCGCAGTGTCCTTGTTGCCGCCGCAGGCCGCCAGAGACAGCACCATCAGCAGCGCCAGCATCATTGCCAGAAATTTTTTCATCAGAAAAGTCCTCCTTGTTTTTCCACAGCTTCTGTGGGTCTGTCCTTTAGACGCAGAGCC
>CAKTGD010000051.1 GCA_934561335.1 uncultured Oscillospiraceae bacterium | reverse complement strand
ATTAAAGTCATTCTGGAGAGAACTCCTCCGGAACTGGCTGCAGATATTTACCGTCATGGTATTTATCTGACAGGCGGCGCTTCCCAGGTAAGTCATCTTGCAGAACTGATTCAGAAGGGAACGGGCTTAAAGGTCAACGTTTCTGAAAATCCGATTACCAGCGTTGCTCTTGGCTTATCCAGGATCATCAAGGATGACAACCTGAAAACCGTTGCTTATTCAATCGAAGGAATGAACAAATGAGTCCGATTATAAAAAGAAAAGGAGAAAAGTTTACATTACCTGGTAAATATCTCCTTTTTATTTTAACAATATTATGTATAGGGTTGATTGTACTGACCTTTAATACGAATCTTCTGAGTGCACCGGTAAGTGCGGTTGGCGGATTCCTTATTACTCCGTTACAGAATGGGATCAGTAAGGCAGGGAGCCTTATAAGCAGCCGTACCGAGGAACTGGTACAGATCCGTTCCCTGCTTAAGGAAAACGAAGAGTTAAAGGCACAGATTGATGAACTGACGATGGAAAATATCAAGCTCCAGCAGGATCGTTACGAATTGACGAATCTCAGGGAATTATATGACCTGGATGCCCAGTATGACGACTATCCAAAGCTTGGAGCGCGCATCATAGCCAAGGATTCCGGCAACTGGTATCATTCCTTTGTTATTGACAAGGGATACGATGACGGACTTTCCATTGATATGAATGTGATGGCAGGAAGCGGTCTGGTTGGAAGAATTACGGATGTTGGTCCGAACTGGTCCAAGGTTATTGCGATTATTGATGATAATTCCAATGTCAGCGGTATGGTACTTTCTACTTCAGATAATCTGATTGTATGCGGAGATCTGGAGTTATATGCCGATGGTTTGATCCGGTTTGAAAAGCTTGTGGACAATGCAGACCGTGTGGTAGAGGGTGACAAGATTGTAACCTCACACGTCAGTGACAAGTATCTGCCGGGAATTCTGATCGGTTATATCAGCAGTATCAGTATGGATGCCAACAATCTGACAAAGTCCGGACTTATTACTCCGGCGGTCGATTTCGAGCATCTTGAAGAGGTGCTTGTTATTACGGAATTAAAGCAGGTTGTGGAAGATTAGGAGGTTGTTATGAGACGGTTTTTATTTTCCGTGTTATTAATCATAGGCAGCTTCGTATTACAGACCACATTGTTTCAGGCACTGTCCTTTGGCGGGATCGTGCCGAATCTGATGATTGTTCTGACGGCATCCTATGGGTTTATGAGAGGAAAGAAAGCAGGACTTCTGACCGGATTTTTCAGTGGTCTGCTATGTGATATTTTTTTCGGATCTGTCATTGGTCTGAATGCATTGATCTATATGTATATTGGCTATCTGAACGGACAATTCCATCATATTTTTTATCCGGATGACATTAAACTTCCATTAATTTCCATTTTTGTAAGTGATCTGTTATATGGAATACTGTATTACCTGACGTTATTCATGCTCCGGGGACGATTCCATTTCAGTTATTATCTGATACATATTATTGTTCCGGAAACAGTTTACACGATCCTTATCACGCTGTTGTTTTATCCGTTTATTCTGTGGATGAACAATCGGTTGGAGAAATCTGAGCAAAGGAGTAGTCGGAAATTTGTTTGAGCATTTGAAAGAAAAGTTTCTGAATATGATTACCTCAAGGGAATTCCTGCTGATGATCGTTATGATTGCTGTTGCTTCTGTAATGATTCATCGTGTGTTTGAACTCCAGATCGTACATGGAGAGGACTATATTGATTCTTTTCAGATGAAAATAAAAAAGGAGCGTACAATAGCAGGAAGCCGTGGGTGTATATATGACAAGAACGGAAACCTGCTTGCCTATAATGAACTGGCACATTCTGTAACCATTGAGGATGTGTATGAAAGTGGTAAGATGAAAAATTATAATCTGAATACCACGATTCATACACTGGTTCAAATGATTGAAAAGAATGGAGATCATATTGTCAGTGACTTCAAAATCACTCTGGATAAAAACAATCATTATGCATTTACCGTAGAGGGAACAACCCTGAAACGTTTTCTCGCAGATGTCTATGGAAAACGGAATATTGAAGATCTTGAAGAAAAACAGAGTACCGCAACCGCACAGGAGGTTGTAGATTATCTGTGTGGATGGGAACGCTTCCGGATCGGAGAGTATACCAGAGATACTACTAAGGATGAGTTCATTCCGGGAGCCGGGTATGATAAGAGTGAGGTCTTAAAGATACTGACGATTCGTTATGATATGAACAGTAATTCTTATCAGAAATATATTGCAACGACAGTTGCAACAGATGTGAGTGAGGAAACCGTTGCTGTTGTCATGGAAAATAATGACATTCTGGAAGGGGTTTCCATTGTGGAAGATACCATCCGCAAATACGTGGACAGTGTCTATTTTGCACATATTATCGGATATACAGGAAAGGTTTCTACTGATGAGCTGGAGGAATTACAGGCAGAAAATCCGGATTACGATATGAATGATACGGTAGGAAAGCTTGGAATTGAAAAATCCATGGAAACCCAGCTTCAGGGAATTAAGGGGAATGAAACTATTTTTGTAAACAGTGTCGGAAAGGTTACGGAAACGACGGATTATCATGAACCGATTGCCGGCAATGACGTATATCTGACCATTGATAAGGATCTGCAGATTGCGGCATATAAAATTCTGGAAGAAGAGCTTGCCAGTATTTTGTATACCAATATTATCAATGCGAAAGACTTTGATGCATCCAAAGTAACAAGCAGTAAAATTAAAATTCCGATTTATGATGTTTACTTTGCCCTGCTTGATAATAACGTGATTGATATCAGCCATTTCACTGATCCGAACGCCGGAGAAACAGAGCAGCTTGTGAAGGAACGGTTTGAGGAACGTAAGGCAGAAACCTTTGAGCAGCTGCGAACGGAGCTGATTGATACGAAGACTCCTTATGAGAAACTTTCCTTAGAGTATCAGGTATACGAAAGCTATATAGCCGAGCTTTTATATAATAACGGGATTCTTATGCGGGATGTGGTTGATACTTCGGATGAAACCTATATTGCATGGACGCTGGATGAGATCATCAGTCTGAATGAATACCTTAATTATTGTATTTCCCAAAACTGGATTGATGTATCGAAGCTGAATTTGAGCAAGCAGTATTCCGAGTCGGAAGAGATTTATTTAAAGATTGTTGATTATATTTTCGAGCAGCTTGACAATGATCTGGCCTATACGAAGAAGGTTTACAAGTACATGTTAAAGGGTGATATCATCAATGGTACGCAGATCTGTAAGCTGTTACTTGAGCAGGATATTATTGATATTGATGAGGAAGAAGAGCAGCGCTTTTTGAATGGCAGTATAACAGCCTATGCATTTATGATGAACCGGATACAGAATCTGGATATTACTCCGGCGCAGCTTGCCCTCGATCCTCATTCGGCTTCCATGGTGATCACGGATGTCAATACCGGGGATGTACTTGCACTTGTGTCCTATCCGGGATATGACAATAACAAGATGGCAAACGGTGTAGATGCAGAATATTTTAACAGTCTGTTAAATGATCAGTCAACGCCAATGATTAATTATGCAACAAGGCAGATGACCGCACCGGGATCTACATTTAAGATGGTATCGGCAACCGCCGGACTTATGGAAGGAATTATAACACCACGGTCTACCCTGTTCTGTAATGGGCTGTTTGATAAGATTACGCCTCCGGCAAGCTGTCTGGGACGTCATGGCTCCTTAAATGTGACGGAAGCCATTAATCATTCCTGCAACATGTTCTTCTACGAGGTTGGTTACGAACTTGGTACAGAAGGAGAAAGCTATTCCAGCGAACTGGGACTTGAAAAAATCCGGAATTATGCAGATCTGTATGGTCTGACGGAAACAACCGGAATTGAAATCGAAGAGTCCGCACCTACCGTATCGACAGAAGATGCGGTCCGGTCAGCAATCGGACAGGGTACCAACAACTATTCTACCGTCGGACTTGCCCGGTATGTAACAACCATTGCCAACAGCGGAACCTGTTACAATCTGACGCTCGTTGATAAAATTACCGACCGAAGCGGCATTGTGCTTACCGATAACCATGCAACGGTCCGCAATACCATTAACATGGATTCCTCTTACTGGGATGCCATCCATCAGGGTATGCGGAAGGTAATTGAAAGTAAAAGCTATTACAACGATCTTGGTGTAAAGGTGGCCGGAAAGACCGGTACTGCCGAAGAAAACAAGAATCGTGGTAATCATGCATTGTTTGTCTGCTATGCACCGTATGAACAGCCGGAGATCGCAGTGGCAACCAGAATTGCCTATGGTTATACCTCCACCTATGCGGCGCGTATGACCAAAGAAGTCCTAAAATACTACTTTGATCTGGCAGAAGAAGACGAGGTTATTACAGGAACGGCCTCACAGATTACCGGAGTGATTGAAGCGAATGATTAGTATGAGAAAGGAAGGATAGATTTGAATAATTCCTGTTTAATCAAAAGCTTTCCAAACGGCATTGTGCTGCATCTTGATCCCGAGAAGCCCTTTGCTGATTTATTAATAGATATTGCTGAAAAATTCAGTGAGTCAAGAGCCTTTTTCAAGGATGCGAAAATGGCGCTTGCTATTAAGGGAAGAACCTTAACCGAAGAAGAAGAGATTCAGGTTATCGATGCGGTTACCGCTAATTCCGATCTGCAGATTATCTGCCTTGTGGGAGAGGATGAAGAGACAAACCAGAACTTTTTCCGTGCCATTACGCAGGCTGAAAGCTTAAATGGTGAGGAAGGAAACGGTAATGGACAGTTTTATCGGGGAACACTGAAAAACGGACAGGTGCTTGAAACCTCTTCAAGTATTGTAGTGATTGGAGATGTGTATCCGGGTTCCTCTGTTATTTCAACAAAGGACATTATCGTTCTCGGAGGATTGTTTGGGGAAGCCTATGCCGGAGCGTCCGGCTCGGAGGAACATTTCATAGCGGCACTTGAAATGTCTCCACAGAAGCTTAAAATCGGTGATTATACCTATAAGAGCAGGGAAAAGTCCAGGTGGTCCATTAAACCGAAGGTACAGCCGCAGATCGCACATGTGAAGAACAAAAGAATAGAGCTCAATCCCATTACAAAAGAATTACTGGGTGAATTGCCAATGGCTCCATTGGAATAATTGAATTCTCCCGGGGGACGACTAATAATTCATCAAAGGAGATGCTTTTATGAGTGAAGTAATTGTCGTCACATCAGGGAAAGGCGGAGTGGGGAAGACCACCACATCCGCAAACGTTGGAACAGGTCTTGCTGCCATGGGCAAACGTGTTGTGCTGATCGACACGGACATCGGATTGCGAAATCTGGATGTAGTCATGGGACTGGAAAACCGGATTGTTTATAATCTGGTAGACGTGATTGAAGGAAAGTGCAGAATTAAACAGGCTTTGATTAAGGACAAGCGACACCCCAGTCTGTATCTCATGCCTTCTGCACAGACAAAGGATAAAACAGCAGTCCGTCCGGAACAGATGATAAAGCTGATTCATCAGTTGAAAGAACAGTTTGATTATATCATTCTGGATTGTCCTGCCGGTATCGAGCAGGGCTTTCAGAATGCTATTGCAGGAGCCGACCGGGCTCTTGTGGTAACGACACCTGAGGTTTCGGCAATCCGTGATGCAGACCGGATTGTCGGACTTCTTGAAGCCAGTGAATTCCGCCAGATCGACCTCATTATTAACAGGCTGCGTTATGATATGGTGAAACGCGGCGAAATGATGAGTTCACAGGATGTGGTAGATATTCTTGCACTCAATCTGATCGGAATTGTGCCCGATGATGAAAATGTGGTAATTGCAACCAATCAGGGAGAACCACTTGTTGGGGATCATACACTGGCAGGGCGTGCTTATCAGAATATCTGTTACCGTGTGACGGGCAAAGAGGTTCCTTTCCTTGATCTGGAACGTAATGTTTCATTCTGGACAAAAGTATCCGGAATATTCCACAGGAATTAGGAGGGGAAGCCATGAAGATGAAAAATATATTCCGACGAAAAAAATCAAGAGAGATTGCCCGTGACCGTTTAAAAATTCTGCTGATATCGGACAGAGTGAACTGCTCAGCCGAAATGATTGAAATGATTAAGAACGATATTACCAAGGTAATTTCAAAGTATATGAAAATTGATACCCAGTCGATGGATATTCAGATTACGACAACCGACAGCAAGGGACGTAACAAAATGCCGGCACTTTATGCGAATATCCCGATTCTGGACTTACATAAGGATGACAGAGGTTAGAATTGATGTTTACTAAATACAAGATCCGTCACTACAATTTTAAATTGCTGATTATGGTTATTGCACTCGCTGTAATTGGAATTTTTGCGGTAGGAAGTGCAGAACCGGCGCTGCAGAACCGTCAGATTGGCGGATTCATACTGGGTGTCGTTCTGATGCTTGTATTATCGTTATTTGATTATTCCGTAATCCTTAATTTGTATTGGGTGATGTATGTTGTCAATATTGCATTGCTTCTTGCGGTTATTTTCCTGGGAGAGGATGCAAATGGTGCGCAGAGATGGCTGAAAATCGCAGGAATCCAGTTTCAGCCGTCCGAGCTTGCCAAAATCCTGATTATTCTTTTTCTGGCGCAATTTATTAAGAAGCATTATAAGAAGTTTAATACCTTTAAGATGATTTTTTTATGCTGCATTTTGTTTGCGGTTCCGACTGCCCTTGTTTTAAAACAGCCGGATCTTTCGACCACGATTGTTCTATGTCTTGTGTTTGTAACAGTGATGTTTACGGCCGGAATCCATTATAAGGTGATTCTGGGTGTATTTGCCGTAATAGTACCGGTTGCGATTATCTTTGTTTATCTTGTTATGCAGCCGGATCAGACAATTCTGAGCGATTACCAGAAAGGGCGTATTACGGACTTCCTGAACAAGGAAAGCTCGGTAAATGAGGGCGGTTATCAGCAGTATTATTCAGAGATGGCAATCGGCTCAGGACAATTATATGGAAAAGGATATAAAAACAATCAAATCAGTTCTGTAAAAAATGCAGATTTTATTGCCGAGCAACAGACGGACTTTATTTTTGCTGTTATCGGAGAGGAATTTGGATTTGTCGGAACGGTAACTGTGATTATCCTTTTGCTCTTCATATCCCTGGAATGTCTGTTGATTTCACACAGGGCAAAGGATATTTCCGGTACAATTATTGCCGCCGGGGCAGGCGTGCAGCTTGGCTTACAGGGATTTATCAATATTGGAGTAGTTACTTATATTCTGCCGAATACAGGACTCCCACTGCCTTTTGTGAGCTATGGCCTTACATCACTTGTATGTTCTTTCATTGAAATTGGATTTGTTTTAAATGTGGGGTTACAATGTAAGGAAAAATGATGTATAATAGGATTGTTTAGGATGGGTTATATGCAGGAGGGGCCATAGCATGAATATCGCATTAATTGCACATGATGCAAAAAAGAAACTGATGCAGAATTTCTGTATCGCATACCGGGGAATTTTAAGTAAGAATGATTTATATGCCACCGGTACAACCGGACGGCTGATTGAAGAGGTTACGAACTTAAATGTACACAAATTTCTGGCTGGTCATCTTGGGGGAGAACAGCAGATTGGTGCACAGATTGAACACAATCAGATGGATCTTGTCATTTTCCTGAGAGATCCATTGACATCCAAGAATCATGAACCGGATGTGAATAATGTTGTACGTTTGTGTGATATGCACAACATTCCACTGGCTACGAATCTGGCTACGGCAGAGCTGCTGATTAAGTCATTGGACAGAGGAGATTTAGAGTGGCGTGAAATGTATAAGTAAATGCAATTGTTTAAAGCGCATGTTCAGTATCACAATTTTAGGGATCTTATTATTTTCTGTTCTGACCGGATGTGGTCAGATACAGAAATATGAAATCCCATATACAGCTGATTCTGAGGTCAGTAGTTTTCGTGTTATTGAATTTACAAATGAAAAAAACACAGCAGATCCGTTCGCCAAAGATTTATGTGTAAGTGAAAGTAATTATCGTGCGGATGCAATAGATTTGTCAAACGCATCTGGTGGGGCGCTGTTTGATGTAAATAATCATGAAACCATTTATGCAAAAAATATTTATGAAAAATTAGCTCCTGCAAGTCTGACAAAGATTTTAACTGCAGTTGTTGCACTTAAGAACGCCTCAGAGGATACTTTGCTTACGGCAACTTCCAATGTAAAAATTACCGAATCCGGTGCGCAGGTATGCGGATTAAAGGAAGGTGATCAGCTTACTCTTTCCCAGGCACTTCATCTTTTACTGATTAATTCAGCCAATGATGCTGCTGTTCTGATTGCGGAAGGAGTTGGGGGATCTGTAGAAAATTTTTGTGAAATGATGAATGAAGAGGCACTTGCTCTTGGAGCAACCAATTCCCATTTTGTAAATCCACATGGTCTTACAGATGATAATCATTATACGACAGTTTACGATATGTATCTGATTATGAATGAGGCCATTAAATTTGAAGTGTTTCGTGAAATCATTCATATGGATTCTTATACTACGGTGTATCATGACAAGAATGGAGCAGAAAAAGAAATTACCGTAAACAGTACAAATTATTATTTTATTGGAAAAGCGGATCCACCATCCGGAATTACGATTCTTGGTGGAAAAACAGGGACTACGGATGCTGCCGGACATTGTCTGGTTCTGCTTTCGAGAGATACGCAGAATAAGCCTTATATTTCGGTTATTATGCGATCCGATGCACGAGAGAACCTTTATATATCCATGTCAGAGTTATTAGCCCAAATCGGCAATTAGCAGTTGTGTTTTATCATATAATCACTTATAATTATTACATAGGAGGGTATGCCAATGGTTCAACTGATTGTAGGAAACAAGGGGAAGGGTAAAACAAAACATCTTTTAGACAAAGTAAATACGGAGGTTCAGCATGTTTCGGGTAACATTGTTTACATAGATAAAAGTGCGAAACACATGTATGAGCTGAACAACAAGGTAAGACTGATTGATATTTCTGCTTATGATGTGACTGCACCCGATGAATTTATGGGATTTGTCAAGGGTATTGTTTCACAGGACCACGATTTACAGCAGATGTATTTTGACAGCTTTTTAATGATCGCCAATACACCGGATCATAATATTACAGATCTGATTGGTAAGATCGAAGCAATGAGTAAGAAATTTAACATTGATTTTGTAATCAGTGCATCTTTGGATGAATCGGAATTAGATGATTCCCTTAAAGACAAAGTTATTGTTTCTTTATAGACCTTAAGCGCAAGGTTTTTGGCCTTGCGCTTTAAATTTATTAACAGTTCAGTCGTAAAACAGATTATATGATGCATGTGTGCTTGCACGAAAGGCATTATATAATCTGTTTTATGAGCGGAGTGCCCGTGTATGAAATAAAGATAAGCTGCCTGCAGCGGCGGATGCAAAGCAGATTTTTTATGAATAAAAGGGTTGAACTGTCAGCTTTTAGTGAGAGGGGCCTTGAATGAGTCAGAAACAGAATAATAAAGTCGTATCATTTAGGCGGCCTCCCAATGGTGGAAATATTGGTGTCGTTATTTTTGCGGCTATTTTTATTTATATTATCATCTGTGTGTTTATGTATTTTACGCAGAAGCACATTGAAAGCTATCAGGTAAAGATGGGGTCTTTATCTTCTAATAATGTATATAAAGGAATAGCCCTGCGGGATGAGGAAATTATTTCAGCAACGAAATCCGGATATATCAATTATTATGCAAGAGAAGGACAGCGTGTCGGAGTCGGCAATCTGGTATATACCATTGATGAATCCGGGAAGCTTGCAGATTATCTGAATACGAACGGGGAGGGAACAACTCTTACCGATAAGGATTTATCGGAACTAAAGACGGAAATTCTGGGATTTGTGAACAGCTTCGACCATGAGGAATTCGCCTCGGTGTACGACTTTAAGAACAGTGTACAGGGTATGGTGCAGAAGCTTTCAAGTGCGAACATCCTTGATAATATTGA